>NZ_PCOW01000040.1:0-5515 GCF_002979495.1 Microbacterium sp. MYb64
GCAGAAAGGCCACCCTGCGTTGGGTGGCCTTTCTGTTAAAGGAAGTCCGGCGGTGTCCTACTCTCCCACAGGGTCCCCCCTGCAGTACCATCGGCGCTGTGAGGCTTAGCTTCCGGGTTCGGAATGTGACCGGGCGTTTCCCTCACGCTATGGCCGCCGAAACACTATTGACGTGTCTCGAACAAGCACAAACGTAATGTTTGTTATGTTCGCGGTTTCGACCGTACGTCGAGAACCACAAAGTGGACGCAAGCACCAAGAACGGTGTGTTATCAAGTCATCGGCTTATTAGTACCAGTCAGCTGCACGTGTTACCACGCTTCCACATCTGGCCTATCAACCCAGTAGTCTGGCTGGGAGCCTCTCACCCGAAGGTATGGAAGTCTCATCTTGAGGCCGGCTTCCCGCTTAGATGCTTTCAGCGGTTATCCATCCCGAACGTAGCTAACCAGCGGTGCTCCTGGCGGAACAACTGGCACACCAGAGGTTCGTCCAACCCGGTCCTCTCGTACTAGGGTCAGATCCTCTCAAACTTCCTACGCGCGCAGCGGATAGGGACCGAACTGTCTCACGACGTTCTAAACCCAGCTCGCGTACCGCTTTAATGGGCGAACAGCCCAACCCTTGGGACCTACTCCAGCCCCAGGATGCGACGAGCCGACATCGAGGTGCCAAACCATGCCGTCGATATGGACTCTTGGGCAAGATCAGCCTGTTATCCCCGAGGTACCTTTTATCCGTTGAGCGACAGCGCTTCCACAAGCCACTGCCGGATCACTAGTCCCGACTTTCGTCCCTGCTCGACCTGTCAGTCTCACAGTCAAGCTCCCTTGTGCACTTACACTCGACACCTGATTGCCAACCAGGTTGAGGGAACCTTTGGGCGCCTCCGTTACTTTTTGGGAGGCAACCGCCCCAGTTAAACTACCCACCAGGCACTGTCCCTGAACCGGATTACGGTTCGAAGTTAGATATCCAGAGTGACCAGAGTGGTATTTCAACAATGACTCCACGGTAACTGGCGTCACCGCTTCAAAGTCTCCCACCTATCCTACACAAGCCACACCGAACACCAATACCAAGCTGTAGTAAAGGTCACGGGGTCTTTCCGTCCTGCTGCGCGTAACGAGCATCTTTACTCGTAATGCAATTTCGCCGAGTTCGCGGTTGAGACAGTTGGGAAGTCGTTACGCCATTCGTGCAGGTCGGAACTTACCCGACAAGGAATTTCGCTACCTTAGGATGGTTATAGTTACCACCGCCGTTTACTGGGGCTTAAATTCTGAGCTTCGCCGAAGCTAACCCGTCCTCTTAACCTTCCAGCACCGGGCAGGCGTCAGTCCGTATACATCGTCTTGCGACTTGGCACGGACCTGTGTTTTTAGTAAACAGTCGCTACCCACTAGTCTCTGCGGCCACCACACCCTTTTCGGAGTAAATCCGTATAAGCGGGTGGCCCCCCTTCTCCCGAAGTTACGGGGGCATTTTGCCGAGTTCCTTAACCACGATTCTCTCGATCTCCTTGGTATTCTCTACCTGACCACCTGAGTCGGTTTGGGGTACGGGCGGCTAGAACCTCGCGTCGATGCTTTTCTTGGCAGCATAGGATCACCCACTTTTTATCCGCATCGTGTCTCAGCCTGTATGAGAGACGGATTTGCCTATCTCTCGGCCTACGCACTTGCACCAGGACAACCATCGCCTGGCTGGGCTACCTTCCTGCGTCACACCTGTTAATACGCTAGCCGCACCAGAATGGGGTCGTACGCTAGGCCCCAAGCCATCACCCGAAGGATCCGGTCATGGGGATTCAGATACTTAGCACTACTGGATTAGCTTGGGCGGTTCTTCGCCGGTACGGGAATATCAACCCGTTGTCCATCGACTACGCCTGTCGGCCTCGCCTTAGGTCCCGACTTACCCAGGGAAGATTAGCTTGACCCTGGAACCCTTGGTCTTCCGGAGGACGTGTTTCTCACACGTCTTTCGCTACTCATGCCTGCATTCTCACTCGTGTAGCGTCCACGGCTGGATCACTCCGCCGCTTCACTCGCCACACGACGCTCTCCTACCCATCAACACGGCTGGACCACGAAGGCCTACCATAAATGTCAATGCCACAACTTCGGTGGCGTGCTTGAGCCCCGTTACATTGTCGGCGCGGAATCACTTGACCAGTGAGCTATTACGCACTCTTTCAAGGGTGGCTGCTTCTAAGCCAACCTCCTGGTTGTCACAGCAACTCCACATCCTTTCCCACTTAGCACGCGCTTAGGGACCTTAGATGGTGGTCTGGGTTGTTTCCCTCTCGACTATGAAGCTTATCCCCCACAGTCTCACTGCTGCGCTCTCACTTACCGGCATTCGGAGTTTGGCTGACGTCAGTAACCTTGTAGGGCCCATCGGCCATCCAGTAGCTCTACCTCCGGCAAGAAACACGCAACGCTGCACCTAAATGCATTTCGGAGAGAACCAGCTATCACGAAGTTTGATTGGCCTTTCACCCCTATCCACAGCTCATCCCCTCAGTTTTCAACCTAAGTGGGTTCGGCCCTCCACGACGTCTTACCGTCGCTTCAGCCTGGCCATGGATAGATCACTTCGCTTCGGGTCTAGGACACGCGACTGAATCGCCCTATTCAGACTCGCTTTCGCTACGGCTACCCCACACGGGTTAACCTCGCCACGTATCGCTAACTCGCAGGCTCATTCTTCAAAAGGCACGCTGTCACCCCTACTAAGGAGGCTCCAACGGTTTGTAAGCAAACGGTTTCAGGTACTATTTCACTCCCCTCCCGGGGTACTTTTCACCTTTCCCTCACGGTACTTGTCCGCTATCGGTCATCTGGGAGTATTTAGGCTTATCAGGTGGTCCTGACAGATTCACACGGGATTTCTCGGGCCCCGTGCTACTTGGGATACTCTTCACGCCAAGCCAGGCATTTCGACTACGGGGTTCGCACCCTCTATGACCGGCCATTCAAAGCCGTTCGTCTATACCTGCTTGTAACGCTGAAAGTTCGGCAGAACAATCAGAAAAGTCCCGCAACCCCGGGCATGCAACGCCTGCCGGCTATCACACACACCCGGTTTAGCCTCATCCGCTTTCGCTCGCCACTACTCACGGAATCACATGTTGTTTTCTCTTCCTGTGGGTACTGAGATGTTTCACTTCCCCACGTTCCCTCTACCCGCCCTATATATTCAGGCGGGAGTCACTAGGTCGGCACGCCGCCCAGCGGGGTTTCCCCATTCGGACACCCTCGGATCAAAACTCGCTTATCAGTTCCCCGAGGCTTATCGCAGATTGCTACGTCCTTCTTCGGCTCCAGATGCCAAGGCATTCACCGTTTGCTCTTAAAGACTTGAAATCACATGAGTTCATCAAGAATCGGTACCAGACCCCGAAGGACCTGGTCGAAATTGACTAATGATCTTTAAGATCATCAAAACAACACAACCCCAAAGGGTCATGCTGAAGATGCTCGCGTCCACTGTGTAGTTCTCAAAGTACGGGCGGTCCCCCAACCAGCCACCGGACAAACCGGAAACCAGAAGAAGGCCAGAAGTACCGCATGTGTTCCCACACCCGGTCCCTCAGGACCCAACAGCGTGCAGGCACCAAACCCACCAGCCCCCGCGTTCCCACACCGAAGTGCGTACTAGCAGAAACCATTGGTTCTGATGCCATGTCAAATGTTCCACCCATGAGCTCCCAGCGAAGAACGTATGCCTTCGAACTGGGTTCTGGACTCCGAAGAGTCAGATGCTCCTTAGAAAGGAGGTGATCCAGCCGCACCTTCCGGTACGGCTACCTTGTTACGACTTAGTCCTAATTACCGATCCCACCTTCGACGGCTCCCTCCACAAGGGTTAGGCCACCGGCTTCAGGTGTTACCGACTTTCATGACTTGACGGGCGGTGTGTACAAGACCCGGGAACGTATTCACCGCAGCGTTGCTGATCTGCGATTACTAGCGACTCCGACTTCATGAGGTCGAGTTGCAGACCTCAATCCGAACTGGGACCGGCTTTTTGGGATTCGCTCCACCTCACGGTATTGCAGCCCTTTGTACCGGCCATTGTAGCATGCGTGAAGCCCAAGACATAAGGGGCATGATGATTTGACGTCATCCCCACCTTCCTCCGAGTTGACCCCGGCAGTATCCCATGAGTTCCCACCATTACGTGCTGGCAACATAGAACGAGGGTTGCGCTCGTTGCGGGACTTAACCCAACATCTCACGACACGAGCTGACGACAACCATGCACCACCTGTTCACGAGTGTCCAAAGAGTTGACCATTTCTGGCCCGTTCTCGTGTATGTCAAGCCTTGGTAAGGTTCTTCGCGTTGCATCGAATTAATCCGCATGCTCCGCCGCTTGTGCGGGTCCCCGTCAATTCCTTTGAGTTTTAGCCTTGCGGCCGTACTCCCCAGGCGGGGAACTTAATGCGTTAGCTGCGTCACGGAATCCGTGGAAAGGACCCCACAACTAGTTCCCAACGTTTACGGGGTGGACTACCAGGGTATCTAAGCCTGTTTGCTCCCCACCCTTTCGCTCCTCAGCGTCAGTTACGGCCCAGAGATCTGCCTTCGCCATCGGTGTTCCTCCTGATATCTGCGCATTCCACCGCTACACCAGGAATTCCAATCTCCCCTACCGCACTCTAGTCTGCCCGTACCCACTGCAGGCCCGAGGTTGAGCCTCGGGATTTCACAGCAGACGCGACAAACCGCCTACGAGCTCTTTACGCCCAATAATTCCGGATAACGCTTGCACCCTACGTATTACCGCGGCTGCTGGCACGTAGTTAGCCGGTGCTTTTTCTGCAGGTACCGTCACTCTCGCTTCTTCCCTGCTAAAAGAGGTTTACAACCCGAAGGCCGTCATCCCTCACGCGGCGTTGCTGCATCAGGCTTCCGCCCATTGTGCAATATTCCCCACTGCTGCCTCCCGTAGGAGTCTGGGCCGTGTCTCAGTCCCAGTGTGGCCGGTCACCCTCTCAGGCCGGCTACCCGTCGACGCCTTGGTGAGCCATTACCTCACCAACAAGCTGATAGGCCGCGAGCCCATCCCCCACCAAAAAATCTTTCCAGTCACTAACCATGCGGTTGCGACTCGTATCCAGTATTAGACGCCGTTTCCAGCGCTTATCCCAGAGTGAGGGGCAGGTTGCTCACGTGTTACTCACCCGTTCGCCACTAATCCCCAAGTGCAAGCACCTGGTTCATCGTTCGACTTGCATGTGTTAAGCACGCCGCCAGCGTTCATCCTGAGCCAGGATCAAACTCTCCGTAAAAAAGAAATGCATACCCACCGGGGAAAACCGGCACGCAGCGAGTTTGAAACTGACCAAAGAGATGACATCATTGCTGACTTCATCCGAATGCCAACCCCAAAAGGAGTTGGTCTTTGATCCAAAGGAATTTCTCAACCAGCCCGAAAGCTGGACGAGGAATAAATTGGCATTTGACAAGTGCACGCTGTTGAGTTCTCAAGGATCGGATGCTCC
>NZ_PCOW01000041.1:0-4794 GCF_002979495.1 Microbacterium sp. MYb64
CTTCGTGCAGTTCCACCACGACTACCTGCCGAACGAGGCCGTGTCCCTCGTGGTCGACCTGCGCGCGGGGCGCGGGGGAGGCGGGCGGTCAGCGCGTGCTGAACTGCTCCAGGTCGGCGGAGAGGCCGTCGTACACGGCGGGCTTGGAGCGCTTCAGGTACTGCGCGTAGACGACCCCGCCGATCACGGCGAGAACGAGCAGCAGCGGCAGCAGGTTGATCCAGAGCTCCTCGGATCCGGCCACGATGTTGAAGTTGAACATCGCCAGGATCGCGATCGCCGCGATGCCGAGGAAGCCGATGCCGGGGGCGATGAACGTGCTCCACCACCGGCCGTCGTTGCGGCGACGGAAGTAGACGACGATCGACAGTGCGGCGAGACCCTGCAGGATCAGCACGCTGAGAGTGCCGAAGCCGAGCATCGCGGGCACGATCTGGGTGATCGGGTTCGCACCGGCGAGGAAGAAGATCACCGCGACGACGGCGGCGAATCCGGCCTGCACGATGCCGGCGATCTGCGGGGCGCCGCCGGCGCGGGTGCGGGCGAAGGCGTGCGGCAGGATCCTGGCGCGACCGAGCGCGTACAGGTAGCGCGTCGCGGAGTTGTGGAAGGCCAGCATCGCGGCGAAGAGGCTCACGAGCAGCAGGATCTCCATGACCGTGGTGAGCGGTCCGCCGAGATAGGTCTGCGCGATCGAGAAGATGAGATCGCCGTGGGCGAGGTGGTCGACCGCGGTCTGCTGTGCCTTCGCGACGCCGATCGCGCTCACGACGGCCCAGGTGGTGACGCCGAGGATGACGCCGATCGCGGTGATCGCCGTGTAGGTGGCGCGCGGGATGGTGCGCAGCGGCTGCTTGGCCTCCTCGCTGAACAGGGCGGTGGCCTCGAATCCGAGGAAGCCGGTCGCCGCGAGCAGCAGGCCGATCGGAAGGGATCCGGAGAACACGGCCTCGGGGCTGAACGCCTCGAAGCTGTAGCCGGTGCGGATGAGCACGGAGATGTCGAAGACGACGAGCATGCTCACCTCGAGCACGAGGCAGACGCCGAGCACCTTGGAGGAGAAGTCCACGCCGATGCGCGCGAGCACGAAGCACACCGCGATCGAGAGCAGGCCCCATACCAGCCAGTGGATGTTGAGGCCGGTGAGCTGGGCGATGATCGTCTGCATGAAGAAGCCGCTGGTGCCGATCGTGCCGACGACGAAGAAGTTGTAGCCGAGGGTCGCGATGAGCCCGGCGATGAGCCCGCCGGTGCGGCCGAGGCCCTTGACGACGAAGGCGTAGAAGCCTCCTGCGTTGACGAGCTGCTTCGACATCTGGGCGTAGCCGACGGCGAACAGCAGCAGGATCACCGCCACCAGGAAGAACGACACCGGGGCGCCGCCGCCGTTGCCGAACGCGATGACGAGCGAGGCGACCACGACGATTCCGGTGAGCGGCGCGACGGCGGCCAGCACCAGGAAGACGATCCCGGCGACGCCGAGGGCTCCCTGTCGCAGTGCGGTGTGGGTCTGTTGGGTGGGTTCAGCGGTCACGTCGGCTCCTTCGCTCGGTGACGGCGCGTTCTTCCGGCCAGGGCGGGCCTCGCAGCGCGGACGTTGTGCTGCGTGGAAGACGGGCATTGTCGGACTCTGCCGAGTCTGCCGCGCTCCCGAGCGGGCGGCTTGCCCATGAGTGAAGGACGATGGTGTCAGCGTGCACACCCGTCGCGCGCCCCCTCGATCCGGCTTCGTCCGCGGAGCAGGATGGCGGAATGGAGCCGGTCGGCCTGGCCGGCTCCCCACTCGGAGGGAGCGGCGATGGAGCTGCAGCTGCAGGGCAGGACCGCCCTGGTCACCGGTGCCGCCGGAGGGATCGGCCGGGCCGTCGCCCAGGCGCTCGCGGCCGAGGGCGTGCGCGTCGCGCTGCTGGATCGCTCTGCCGCAGGACTCGCGGAGACCGCCGCGTCCTGTCCCGGATCCGTCCCGGTGGTCGCCGACGTCACGGACGAGGCCGCGGTCGACGCGGCGGTCGCCGATGCTGTGGCGGACCTCGGGGCGCTGCACACCGTCGTCTGCTGTGCGGGGATCTCCGGCCCGGTCGGATCCGGGATCGATGAGATCTCGCTCGCCGAGTGGCAGGCGGTGTTCGCCGTGAACGTGACGGGGGCGTTCCTCGTACTGCGCGCCGCACTGCCGGCGCTGCGCGCGGCGCCCGAGGCCTCTGTCGTACTGGTCGCGAGCGACTCCGCGTTCGTGGCGTCGGCCGGGATGGCGCCGTACTGCGCGTCGAAGGCCGCTCTCGTGCAGTTCGGACGCGCGCTCAGCGTCGACCTCGCGGGCGACGACGTGCGCGTCACGACCGTCTCGCCCTCGATCGTGGACACCGCGATGAGCCGGGGCGACCTCGGCGACGAGGCGTTCGCGGCCCCCGCCTTCCCGGTGCAGACCGCGGAGGAGATCGCGGCGCACGTCGTGTACCTCGCCTCCCCGCGCGCCCGCGCGGTGAACGGATCCGGGATCCTCAGCGACTTCGGCTACAGCGCCCGCTCCGGCTTCCCGGCCTAGACCTTCTTCGACTTCTCCCTTCTTCGACTTCCCCGCCTTCCACGACAGGAGACCCCCATGACCACCAACGGATCCACCGGACGCGTCGTCGTCATCACCGGCGGCGGCACCGGCATCGGCGCCGCGATCGCCGCCCGGTACGCCGCAGAGGGTGCGCACGTCGTCGTCGTCGGACGCCGCGAGGCGCCGCTGCGCGAGGTCGAGCGCGCGGTCGGCGCTCATCCCGTCATCGCCGACGCCGCCTCGACCGAGGACGCCAAGCGCGCCGTCGCCGAGGTGCTCGCGACGTTCGGCCGCATCGACGTGCTCGTCGCGAACGCGGGAGGGCACGGCTTCGCCCCGGTGGGGGAGACGGACGACGCCGGATGGGAGGCCGCGATCCGCGCGAACCTCACGACGGCGTTCGTGATGGCGCGCGAGGCGCTGCCCGCTCTCATCGAGGCGAAGGGGCAGATCGTGGTGATCTCCTCGCTCGCCGGACTCTTCGCGGGGCCCTCCGTCGCGGGGTACACGGTGGGCAAGCACGCGCTGATCGGCCTCACCCGCACGCTCGCGCGCGACTACGGCAAGCACGGCGTGCGCGTGAACGCGGTGTGCCCCGGCTGGGTGCAGACCCCGATGGCGGACGAGGAGATGGACGAGTTCGCGGAGCACGCGGGTCTCGCGTCGCGCGAGGAGGCGTACGCCACCGTCACCGCTGATGTGCCGCTGCACCGCCCGGCGCAGCCCGCCGAGATCGCGGCCGTGGTGCGCTTCCTGGGTTCCGGCGAGTCGTCGTACATGACCGGATCCGTGCTCGTCGTCGATGGCGGCGCGCACATCGTCGACCTGCCCACGACTGCGTTCGAGCACGCCGGGATGTAGGGGCGCCGGCCCCGTTCCGCCGTCAGGTCTTCGCGCTGCGCGGATCGGGGCCGTCCGGCTCTGCGACGGGCGCTTTCGCGTCGGTCGCCCGCAGGGCCGGATCCATCCGGGAGAGCACCGTCCGCAGCTCGGCGATCTCGGCGCGGAGGGCATCGACGTGCGCGACCGTCGCCGCCTGGCGGCTGGTGTTCTCGGCCGAGACCTGTTCGACGATCCATGACGCGAAGGTCGCGGAGACGACACCGAGCAGGGCGATGCCGCTGAGCATGAGCCCCACGGCGATCACCCGTCCCTCGAGCGTGATCGGCACGAGGTCGCCGTAGCCGACCGTCGTGATGGTCGTGAACGCCCACCAGATCGCGTCGGGGAACGTCACGATGATGCCGCCGCCGGCGCGCTCGGCGTCGAGCACCGCGAGGGAGGCGACGTAGACGACGAGCAGGCTCGCGCCCGTCACGTAGATGACGATCTGCCCGCGCACGGCCCGGCCGGCCGTGCGCTGCAGCACCGCGAGCAGGGTAACCACGCGCAGCACCCGCAGCGGGCGGAGCATCGGCAGCACGACGGTCGCGAGGTTGAACAGGTGCGTGAAGAACCAGTGCCAGCGCCGCGGTGCGATCACGAGGCTCACGATGTAGTCGATGAGGAACGTGCCCCAGGAGACCCAGAGCAGGTCTTCGAGCAGGGCGCCGACGCTCCCTTTCGGATCCACGATCACCTGGATCGAGTAGGTGACGAGGAACAGCACGGACGCGACGATGAGCGGCCACTCGGTGATCCGCCGCCAGCGCTCCAACGTCATGCGCGCATCGTACGCCCGGGCGGGCGAACCGGCGGCGGATCCGCGGTCTAGGCTGGCGCCGTGACTCGGAGGGCGCGGTGGACGACGGTCGTCGTCGTGATCGCCCTCGTGGCGCTCGCGGTGCTCGTGCTCGGACGAGGAGGGATGCCCGGCGGTCCTGCCGCGGTGGTCGCGTCGCCCTCCGCGACCGCGGGATCCGCGGTGGCCGGCGATCCCGTGCGCGCGCTCTTCGAGGAGCGGCGCAGCGGGGTGGAGGTGCAGGGCACGGGGATCGTGTCCCGGATCCTGCCGGACGACGACGACGGCTCGCGGCACCAGAAGTTCATCCTGACGACGCCGTCGGGGATCTCGATCCTCGTCGCCCACAACATCGACATCGCCCCGCGGCTCGACGGGCTCTCCACGGGCGACCGGGTCGACTTCCGCGGCGACTACGAGTGGAGCGAGAAGGGCGGCACCGTGCACTGGACGCACCACGACCCCTCCGGCCGCCACGAGGCGGGCTGGCTCGCCTGGAACGGCCGCACCTTCTCCTGACCCGCGCCCCCGCGCCCGTCCCCCGCTTCCACACTTGGGGCGCCCC
>NZ_PCOW01000042.1:0-3451 GCF_002979495.1 Microbacterium sp. MYb64
TGCTGCTGCGGCTGGAACGCGACCAGCGAATCGAGGAAGTCCGGCACCCCGAACCCCTCCGCAACCCACCGCTCGAAGTCCTTCACGGACGCCTCGAGGTACTCCGCGTCATGGGGGAAAGCCGGGGCGAGGGCGCGGATCCCCGCGATGATCGCCGCGACATGCCCGCGGGCCGCATCATGGTCGCCCGCGTTCGGGACGGAACCGTCCTTGACCTGCAACGGACGCAACGCGACCGCAGCATCCTTGAGAAGAGCCCACGCGGCACTGCTCTCGGCCACGGACGCGTCCTCCACGACCTCGGGCTCGCCGATGAAAGCGTTGCTGGGAGTGGTGATGAGGGACATCGGGACCTCCGATCGGGGACAATGCAGGAAATATTCCTGCAAATATTCGTTGACTCAGGTATTATTTCACGTATGGACGATCCTGTCGATCTCGCGATCCTTGCCGCCATCTCCCAGGACGGGCGGGCCACGCTCGCGCACCTGTCAGAGAGCGTGGGGCTGTCGGTGTCGGCCGTGCAGGCGCGGCTGCGGCGCCTCGAATCGCGCGGCGTGATCTCGGGCTACCGGCCCGTGATCGATGCCGAGGCGGTGGGCAAGCCGCTGGCCGCCTTCATCGAGATCACCCCGCTGGATCCCGCTCAGCCCGACAATGCTCCGGAGCTGCTCGAGCATCTCGACGCGATCGAGGCGTGTCATTCGATCGCGGGCGACGCCAGTTACATGCTGTTCGTCCGGGTCACCTCTCCGCGGCACCTGGAGCAGCTCGTGCGCGACATCCGGCTCGCCGCGAACGTGAGCACCCGCACGACCGTCGTGCTGCAGACGTTCTACGAGCACCGCCCGGTGGTGCCGGCGGCGCGCTGACCCGAGTCCGGCCTCCGTCGGGTCCCGCCTCCGTCGGGATCCGCCTCAGGCGGGATCGGCGTCGGGGCGGATCCGGATCGTCTCCAGCAGGCTCCCGGACAGCCCTTGGAGGCGGCGCTGCATGGACAGCCCGATGCGCTCGGCCTGTTGTTTCGCAGCATCGGCGACCGGGCCCTCGTGCAGGTCGTCGACCGTGGTGTTCCACAGGAGCATCCAGCGATCGAAGTGCTCCGCGGTCAGCGGGTGCTTCGCGTTCACCGCGGAGTGCAGGGCGAGCGCGTTGCGGTGGTAGCCGCCGGCCTGGAACAGCACGCTCTCCCAGAAGTCGCCCATGATCGGCAGATGGTGGTCGAGGTCCATGCGGGCGACGTCCGTGAAGATCCGCCCGATCAGCGGATCCTGGAACGCGGTCTCGTAGAACGTCCGCACCAGCACGAGGATGTCGTCGCGATCGCGGATGTCGGCCATGCCTCCAGGGTAGGCCGCGGCTGCCCATAGGCTGAGGGCGTGACCGACACGGCGATCCAGGGCAGCACGGCGCATGAGATCGCCGACTCGATCCGCGCCCTGATCGGATCCGGCACGCTCGTCGCGGGCGAGGGCCTGCCCACCGTGCGGGGCCTCGCGGACAGTCTGGGCGTGAACCGCAACACCGTGGCCGCCGCCTACCGTGCGCTCGCACGTGCCGGCGCCGTGGAGAGCCGGGGTCGCGGTGGCACCGTGGTGTCCGGTCCCGTCCGTACCGAGGAGGAGGGCTTCGCGGCGGAGACCGTGCTGCGCGACCTCGGCAGCGGCAACCCCGATCCCGACCTGCTGCCCCTGCCCGTGCTCGCCGAGGTCGATCTGCGCACGCCGGCGCTCTACGGCGACGCGCTCATCGACGAAGGTCTGCGCACCTGGGCGACGGGATGGCTGGCAGAGGCGCAGCCGCGTCCCTTCGAGCTTTCCGTGACCTCGGGCGCGGTCGATGCGCTCGAGCGGCTCCTCGTGGCCTCGCTCGCGCACGGCGACGTGGTCGGCCTCGAGGATCCGTGCTTCCTCTCCAGCATCAACGTGGTCCGGCTCGGCGGTTACCGCACGGTCGGCATCCCGCTCGACGAGGAGGGCATCACGGTCGCGGGCCTGCGCGCGGCGATCGACGCGGGCGCTCGCACGGTCGTGTGCACGCCGCGCGCGCACAATCCCACGGGCATCAGCCTCACCGCCGAGCGCGCGGAGGCGCTGCGAGAGGTGTTCGCCGAGGCCCCGCACGTGCTCATCATCGAGGACGACCACTACTCGCTGCTGTCGCGCCGGCCGTATCACTCCGTGATCCCTGACGGGCACCCGCGCTGGGCGCTCGTGCGGTCGATGTCGAAGTTCCTCGGGCCGGATCTGCGGCTCGCGCTGCTCGCCTCGGATCCTGATACCGCAGCTCAACTGCGCACCCGGCTCTCGCCGGGGAAGACCTGGGTCAGCCGGATCCTGCAGCGGGTCGCGGTGGGCATGCTCGACCACCCGGACACCCCGGCCGCGCTCGAGCGCGCGGGCGCGCACTACGCGGAGCGCGGCGACGCACTGCGCGCCCTGCTGCGCGAGCGCGGCATCACGGTGCGCGGCGACGACGGCCTGAACGTATGGGTGGAATGCGGCGTCGACGGTCGCGCCGTGTCCGAGGCGATGATGCGC
Organism: Microbacterium sp. MYb64; assembly: GCF_002979495.1. Taxonomy (NCBI): domain Bacteria; kingdom Bacillati; phylum Actinomycetota; class Actinomycetes; order Micrococcales; family Microbacteriaceae; genus Microbacterium; species Microbacterium sp. MYb64. Next base: position 2,541 of record NZ_PCOW01000042.1, read on the forward strand.
CGCGGCTGGCTGGTGCGCACGGGCGGCGGGTTCCTGCTCGAGGCGGACGAGGCCTCGCCGCAGATCCGGCTCACCGCGCACACCCTCGACGACGCCGAGCTGCGCACCCTCGCCGACGACCTGCGCGCCGCGATCTCCGACGCCCTCCGGCGCTAGATCGCGCCAGATCGGAAGCGCGGTTCGCCTGCTGGGGCGGGCCGGGAAGGATGGTGCGCGGCTCAAGGTCCGCAGCTGTCTCAGAATCGGGAGGTCTCTGGGTCGGGTTCCGGTGGTGGGTCCGGGTCCGGGTCCTCGACGGTGAAGGTGACGGGTGCGGGCGGTTTGTCGGTGTAGGTGGCCCCGGTGGGGCTGGTCCATTCGAGGATTCCGGCGCCGCGTTGTTTCACTGTCCATGCGGTCTGGTGTTTGAGGACGTGGTGGCGGCGGCAGAGTCCGCCGAGGTTGCCTTCGTCGGTGGGTCCGCCGTGGGCGGCGTCGATGGTGTGGTCGAGGTCCTGCGCGGCGGGTGGGAGTCCGCAGGTCGGGAACCGGCACCGGGAGTCGCGGGCGTGCAGGAGCCGGCGGAGGTCGGCGTTGGGGCGGTAGTGGTCGACGGCGAGGATCGCCCCGGTGACAGGGTGGGTGAGGACCCGTTCCCAGGCGGTGGCTCCGCCGGCGAGGGTGCGGGCGGTGTTGGTGTCGATGGGTTGTCCGCCGGCGAGTTCCGCGGGCTGTTCGGTACGGACACCGAACGCGGTCCCGGATCCCGTCGCGGTCCCGGATCCCGCCCGGCTCGTGCCGTCCACCTTGTCCGCCGCCAGCAGGGTGAGCACGGGCACGGTGACCTCGACCCGCGCCTGGATCGCGGACAGGAGCCCGGCGTCGGTGTCGTGCCCGGATGCTGCGCCGGTGAGCAGGGTGTCCGCGCACAA
>NZ_PCOW01000043.1:0-1546 GCF_002979495.1 Microbacterium sp. MYb64
AGGGGCTCACCACCGACATCGAGGAGGAGTCGTGAGCGACACCATGACCTCCTCCTTCCGAGGAGCGGAGCGACTCGCGAGGATCGCGCCGTCGCCGAGCACCGCCGCGGCGGCCCGCGTGCGCGAGCTGAAGGCGGCAGGACGCCGCATCTTCGACCTCACCGTCGGCGAGCCCGACTTCGACACCCCTGACCACGTCAAAGAGGCGGCGATCGCTGCGATCCAGCGGGGCGAGACGAAGTACACCCCGGTGAACGGGACGTCGCGTCTGCGGCAGGCGATCAGGGGGTCGCTGCTGCGGACCCACGGGATCGAATACTCGGATGCGGAGCTCACCGTCGGCGGCGGGGGCAAGCAGGTCATCTTCCTCGCGCTGATGGCGACCGTGGACGCCGGCGACGAGGTGCTGATTCCGGCGCCGTACTGGGTCTCGTACCCGGACATGGTCCGCGCGAACGACGGCCGTCCTGTCATCCTTCCGACGTCGGCCGACGCCGGGTACAAGCTCACTGCGGATGAGCTGGAAGCGGCCATCACCGAGCGCACTACGTGGTTGATCCTGAACAGCCCCGGCAATCCCAGCGGTGCCGTCTACACGTCGGAGGACCTGACGGCCCTCGCCGAGGTCCTGCGCCGGCACCCGGCCGTTTCCGTGCTGTCCGACGAGATCTACAGCGAGATCTCCTTCACCGGTGCGCCGGCGCCCAGTCTTGCGTCCGTCGCACCCGACCTCCGGCACCGCGTGCTCGTCGTTTCCGGGGTGTCCAAGTCTTTCGCGATGACGGGGTGGCGGCTCGGCTATGCCGCGGGGGATCCGGCGCTCGTCGGCGCGATCAACACCCTCCAGTCGCAGACGTCGTCGTGCCCGTCGTCGATCAGCCAGGCCGCCGCGGCCGCGGCGTTGGAGGGCCCCCAGGACTTCATCGCGGAGACCGTTCCCGTGTATCGGGAACGACGCGATGTCGCCGTGGCGGGTCTCGCGGCCATCGACGGGCTGAGGCCGATCGCTCCCGACGGTGCCTTCTACGTCTACGTGGACTGCGCGGGTCTCATCGGCAGGACGACGGCGGACGGTCGCACTCTCGAGAGCGATCAGGACGTGACGCTGTACCTCCTCGAGCATGCCGGCGTCGCTGTGATCCAGGGATCCGCGTACGGGCAATCGCCCTTCTTCCGGATCTCGTTCGCGACGGACACCGGCACCATCACCGCCGCGCTCGCCGCGATCGGCGCCGCCGTGGGAGAGCTCCGGTGAGCGCGCGTCTGCGGGTGGCGGTGGCTGCGCCGCTGGCGTCGGAGTTGTGCGAGTTGATCGTTTCGTTGGAGCCGCGGGTGGATCTTGTGGTGGATCCGTCGTTGGTGGCGCCGATGCGTCATCCGGCGGATTTCTCCGGGGACCCGTCGTTCCGCCGGACGGCGGAGCAGCAGGCGGTGTTCGAGGGGATGCTGGACTCGGCGGATGTGCTGTACGGCATCCCGGATGTGGATCCGATGGCTCTGGCGCGTACGGTGCGCGCGAATCCGCTGCTGCGGTGGGTGCACACGA
>NZ_PCOW01000005.1:0-212869 GCF_002979495.1 Microbacterium sp. MYb64
TGCGGCCTCGGCGGCGATGCGCAGACTCCGGCGCAGAAGGCGTGGGCCGACGCGGAGCGTGTCGCTCGAACATACATACGAGCAGGTGCGTAGACTGCTTTCATGATCTCCTCCCTGCGTGGCACCGTGCTGTCCGCGACCACGGATTCCGTCATCATCGAGGTCGGAGGAGTCGGTTTCTCCGTCGCCGTGCCCGGTGACGTCGCGCACACCGCCCGGGTCGGGCACGAGCTGCGCCTGCACACGTCGCTGATCGTGCGCGAGGACGCGCTGTCGCTCTACGGTTTCGCGGATGCCTCCGAGCTCGAGGTGTTCGGGCATCTGATCTCCGTCACCGGAGTGGGGCCGAAGTCCGCCCTGGGCGTGCTCTCGCACCTCTCGGTCGACCAGATCGCCACCGCCGTCGCCGCAGACGACGATGCCCCGTTCCGCCGCGTGTCCGGGATCGGGCCGAAGACGGCCAAGCTCATCGTTGTGCAGCTCACGGGCAAGCTGCAGGCTCCGGTCGCGACGCCCTCCTCTGCATCGATCCCCGACGAGATCGGCACGCAGCTGATCGCGGCCCTCATCGGCCTCGGCTGGTCCGAGCGCATCGCCGCCGAGGCCGCAGAGCGGAGCACCACCGAGGCGAGCGAGACCGAACGCGGATCCGTCGCGCTCCTGCTGCGCCGCACGCTCGCGACCCTCGGACCGGCTCAGGGCGGAGCCGCTCGTGGTTGAGTTCCACGACTCCGGCGAGGCCGTCGACGAGGTCGAGCTGGCGATCGAGGGAGCGCTGCGTCCGACGAGCCTGAGCGAGTTCGTCGGTCAGCACAAGGTGCGCGGCCAGATGAAGCTGCTGCTCGAGGCGGCGAGGATCCAGGACCGGCCCGCCGACCACATCCTGCTGTCGGGCCCTCCGGGACTCGGCAAGACGACGCTGGCGATGATCGTGGCGCACGAGAGCGGGCGGCCGCTGCGCATGTCGAGCGGTCCCGCCATCCAGCACGCCGGCGACCTCGCCGCGCTGTTGTCGAGCCTGACCCCGGGGGAGGTGCTGTTCATCGACGAGATCCACCGGATGGCGCGCTCCGCGGAGGAGATGCTGTACCTCGCGATGGAGGACTTCCGCATCGACATCATGGTGGGCAAGGGAGCAGGGGCGACGAGCATCCCGCTCGAGCTCGCCCCGTTCACTCTGGTGGGCGCGACCACGCGCTCCGGACTGCTGCCGAACCCGCTGCGCGACCGCTTCGGCTTCACCGCGCACCTGGAGTACTACGAGGCGGACGAGCTCGAGCGGGTCGTCGAGCGCTCCGCCATCGTGCTCGGCGTCGGCGTGCCCGCGGTGGCACGGGCGGAGATCGGTCGGCGCTCACGCGGCACCCCTCGCATCGCCAACCGCCTGCTGCGGCGCGTGCGCGACTACGCGCTCGTGCACGGCGGAGGATCCTCGGCCTCCGTCGAGGACGTGAAGGCCGCCCTGGAGCTCTACGACGTCGACCGGATCGGCCTGGATCGCCTGGACCGTGCGGTGCTGGACGCGATCGTCCGCCGCTTCCGTGGCGGCCCCGTGGGCCTCAGCACCCTCGCGGTCTCGGTGGGCGAGGAGGCGGACACGATCGAGAGCGTGGTGGAGCCGTACCTCGTGCGGATCGGCTTCCTCGGCCGCACGCCCCGCGGGCGCGTGGCGATGCCGGAGGCGTATGCGCACCTCGGCGTCGCGCACCCCGAGGGTGCCGCGTTGTTCGATGACCTATAATCGCTGGAGACTTTCACTGTCCCCACCCTTCTGCGCACCCACCGCCGGCGCGCGCCCCGAAAGGCACCTCTTCGCATGAATCTCGCGACCTTCTTCTCGCAGTACGGTCTGTTCTTCGTCCTGGCCATCCTGCTGGTCTTCATGGTGTTCTCCACCCGTCGGCGCAACAAGCGCATGAAGGAGGAGCAGGAGAAGAAGGCCACGCAGACCATCCCCGGCGCCAAGGTGCTGCTGCAGGGCGGCATCTACGGCACGATCGTCGAGTTCGACGCCGAGAACCTGGACCGTCCCGCCCGCGTCGAGGTGGCGCCCGGCGTGGTCATCGAGGTGCACTCGCAGGCGATCCTGCGCATCGTCGACGAGGAGCAGGACGCACCCGTCGTCGACGAGACGCACACGCCCCTCGACGAGCAGACCCCGCTGGATGAGCAGACGCCGCTCGACGAGCGCGCCAAGGACATCCGCATCGAGTCGGCCGAGGAGACCCGCGCGCGCCTGGAGCGCGAGGCCGACGACAAGAACTGACGCGGTCCGCGCTCGGCGCAGGACTTCCCTCCGGACAGACCGTCCCCCTCAGAAAGCGAAGAACCTTCGTGGCATCGTCTTCTCCCGTCAAGCACGCCTGGCGGGTCCTGCTCGGCCTGCTCATCGCCATCGGCGTGCTGTTCGGCCTGAACGCGCTCGGCGTGTACGGCTTCGGCAAGAGCTCCTGGACCCCTCAGCTGGCCCTGGACCTGCAGGGCGGCACGCAGATCATCCTCAGCGCGCAGACCGCTGACGGCAAGGATCCGAACGCCGACCAGCTCACCCAGGCGGCGCAGATCATCCGTCAGCGCGTGGACGCGTCGGGTGTCGGGGAGTCCGACATCACCACCGAGGGCGGCCGCAACATCGTCGTCCAGATCGCCGGCAAGGCGGACGAGGCCACGCGCAACCGGATCCAGGCGAGCGCCAAGATGGAGCTTCGCGCGGTGCTGGCGGCCACGGCGCCGTCGACATCATTCGTGGGCGACGACGGCAAGTCGACGCCGTATCCGACGCCGGCTCCGGACCTCGCGTCCACGCCGTCGCCGTCGCCGACCGACGGCAGCGACATGTCGTGGGCCACTCCGAAGCTGCAGGCCCAGTTCCTCGCATACGACTGCAAGACCAAGCGCGATGCGGCCAAGCTGCCGGCGGATCAGCCGCTCATCGCCTGCGACAGCAGCGATCAGGCCAAGTACCTGCTCGGCCCGGTGGAGCTGGACGGCACGTCGATCAAGGACGCCACGGCGGGCCTGAACCAGCAGAACGGGCAGTGGGAGGTCAACCTGACCTTCGACAGCAAGGGCACCGATTCGTTCGGCAAGGTCAGCCAGCGCCTCTACGCGTTCACGCAGCAGGGCCAGACGCCGCGCAACCAGTTCGCGTTCGTGCTGGACGGCTCCGTCATCTCCGCGCCGACCATGAACGGCGTCATCCTCGACGGTCGTCCCTCCATCAGCGGCTCGTTCACGCAGGAGACGGCCAAGAGCCTCGCCGACCAGCTCAAGTTCGGTGCATTGCCGCTGAGTTTCACGGTGCAGAGCTCTGACACCATCTCGGCGACGCTCGGATCTCAGCAGTTGCAGATCGGCCTCATCGCCGGTCTCATCGGCCTCGGACTCGTCGCCATCTACTCGCTGCTCAGCTACCGTGCGCTCGGCTTCGTGATCATCGCGTCGATCGGCGTGATGGCCGTCATCACCTACGTGCTGATCTGCATCCTCGGCTGGCGGATGGGCTTCCGCCTGTCCCTCGCGGGTGTCGCCGGTCTGATCGTGTCGATCGGATTCACGGCCGACTCGTTCATCGTCTACTTCGAACGAATAAGGGACGAGCTGCGCGACGGCAAGTCCATCACCGGCGCGGTGGAGGACGGCTGGAGCCGTGCCAAGCGCACGATCTACATCTCCAAGTCGATCAACATCCTCGCCGCCGTGGTGCTGTACATCCTCGCCGACGCGACCGTGAAGGGCTTCGCGTTCACGCTGGGTCTGACCACGCTCATCGACGTGCTGATCTTCGTGGTGTTCACGCACCCGGTGATGCAGATCCTCGCTCGCACCCGCTTCTTCGGCAACGGTCATCCGCTGTCGGGCATGGACCCCGAGGCGCTCGGCGCCGTGTACCGCGGACGCACCGAGTACCGCGCGGTGGCCCCGGCCTCCCAGGGCAAGGCGGCGCGTGCCGGCCGCTCCCGCGGTGAGGCCGAGCGACGCCAGACCATCGCCGAACGAAAGCGCGCGGAGTCCCTCACCTCCGCGGACCAGGGCGCGAGCCGGAACGGGGAGAACGACTGATGCGCTCCATGAACGAGCTCGGCAACGACCTCTACTCCGGCAAGACCTCCTTCCCGTTCGTCGGGAAGCGGCGGGTCTGGTTCATCATCGCGATCCTGCTCGTCGTCGGATCGGCCCTCGTGCCGCTGTTCCGTCCTGTGCAGTTCTCGATCGAGTTCACCGGCGGCTCGCAGTTCACGGTCGAGGCGCCCTCGAACCGCAATCAGGACATCGCGACGACCGCGGTGCGCTCGGTGCTGCCCAACGTCACCACCAAGGTGACCACGGTCAACAACCGCGACATCCGCGTGCAGACGGCCCAGCTCAAGAACGAGCAGCAGAGCCACGACGTGGCCGCCGCCCTCGCCAAGGCCTACGGCGTCGCCGACGACAAGGTGAACACGTCGTTCATCGGCCCGAGCTGGGGCGAGGGCGTGACCCGCCAGTCGCTGTGGGGTCTCGCGATCTTCCTCGCGCTGACGTTCCTCATCCTCGCGATCTACTTCCGCACCTGGAAGATGTCGGCGGCCTCGATCCTCGGCCTCCTGGACGTGCTCGTGATCACGGTCGGCGTGTACGCCCTGGCGGGCTTCGAGATCTCTCCGGCGGCTGTCATCGGCTTCCTGACGATCCTCGCGTACTCGCTCTACGACACCACTGTCGTGTTCGACAAGATCCGTGAGAACACGAGCGAGGAGGGCACCAAGTCTTCCCGGACCTTCGGCGAAGCGGTGAACCTCGCGGTCAACCAGACCCTGATCCGGTCGATCAACACCGCGGTCATCGCGGCGCTGCCGGTCGGCGCGATCCTGTTCATCGGCGCCTTCTGGCTCGGAGCGCAGACGCTGACCGACATCTCGCTGTCGATCTTCGTGGGCATCATCGTCGCCGCGTACTCGACGCTGTTCGTCGCCGCCCCGCTGTACTCCCTGTTCCGTGAGAACGAGTCGGGGATCCGCGAGCACGACAAGCGCGTGCTCGCCGCCCGGGAGCGCGCCACGGTCAGCGCGGTGGAGGTCTGACCGGCCGATGCGTCCTGCCGTTCCGGGCGCTTGTAGGATGATCTGCCTGGAGGTCGGATGAGCGAGGTCGGGACGACGCCTGGGGCACCGGCGCAGGGGTCGAGTCTGCGCAGGCTCGTGCCCCGGATCTTCTCGCGCGCGCCTCGGATCAACGACCTCGACAACCTCATCCGCACGGTTCGGCAGAACCATCCGCGCGGCGACCTCGCGATCATCGAGCGCGCTTATGCGGTCGCGGCGGAGAAGCATGAGGGGCAGAAGCGCCAGAGCGGCGAACCGTACATCACGCACCCGCTCGCGGTGGCGCAGATCCTCGCCGATCTCGGGCTGGGGCCGCGTGCGATCGCGGCCGCGCTGCTGCACGACACGGTCGAGGACACCGGCTACGCGCTGACCGATCTGACCGCGACGTTCGGCGACGAGGTCGCGATGCTCGTGGACGGCGTCACGAAGCTCGACAAGGTCAAGTACGGCGACAGCGCCCAGGCCGAGACCGTCCGCAAGATGATCGTCGCGATGTCGAAGGACATCCGGGTGCTGATCATCAAGCTCGCCGACCGCCTGCACAATGCCCGCACCTGGGGCTTCGTCCCGCCGGAGAAGGCGGCGAAGAAGGCCACCGAGACGCTCGAGATCTATGCGCCGCTCGCGCATCGGCTCGGAATCCAGGCGATCAAGTCCGAGCTCGAGGATCTGTCCTTCGCGGTGCTGCACCCGAAGATCTACGCCGAGATCGACAGCCTCATCAAGCAGCGCACCCCGCAGCGGGAGAAGTACATCCGCGAGGTGGTGGACGCGGTCGAGAGCGACCTGCGCGATCTGCGCGTGCGCGGCAAGGTCGCGGGCCGACCGAAGCAGCTGTACTCCGTCTATCAGAAGATGGTCGTGCGCGGACGCGAGTTCGACGACATCTACGACCTGATCGGGATCCGCGTGCTGGTCGGCACGGTGCGCGACTGCTACGCGGTGCTCGGCGCCATCCACGCGCGCTGGACGCCGCTGCCCGGCCGGTTCAAGGACTACATCGCCACCCCGAAGTTCAACCTCTACCAGTCGCTGCACACCACCGTGATCGGCCCCGGCGGCCGCACCGTCGAGATCCAGATCCGCACGCACGAGATGCACCAGCAGGCCGAGTTCGGCGTCGCGGCGCACTGGATGTACAAGGAGCGGATGAACGGCGGCGGCAAGGGCTCCACGGCCGACGCCGACATGACCTGGCTCGCGCACATCTCCGACTGGCAGGCGGAGACCGCCGACCCCAGCGAATTCCTGGACTCCTTGCGCTTCGAGATCGGCGCGAAGGAGGTCTACGTCTTCACGCCCAAGGGCCGGGTCATCGGGCTCCCGTCCGGAGCGACGCCGGTCGACTTCGCGTACGCCGTGCACACCGAGATCGGCCACCGCACGATGGGCGCCAAGGTCAACGGCCGCCTCGTGCCGCTGGAGACCGCGCTGAACAGCGGCGACGTCGTCGAGGTGTTCACCTCGAAGAACCCCGACGCAGGCCCCAGCCAGGACTGGCTGACCTTCGTGAAGAGCACCCGTGCGCGCAACAAGATCCGCGGCTGGTTCACGAAGGAGCGCCGCGAGGAGGCGATCGAGCAGGGCAAGGAGGCCATCGCGCGCGCCATGCGCCGGCAGAACCTGCCGCTGCAGCGCCTGATGAACCAGGACTCCTTCGCCGAGGTCGCGCAGCAGTTGCGCTATGAGGACGTCTCGGCGCTGTACGCCGCGGTCGGCGAGGGACATGTGTCCACGCAGTCCGTGCTGGAGAAGGTCACCGCGCTGATCTCCACGACCGAGGACACCTCGACCGGCGCGATCGACCTGCCCGCCCACGGGCGCAGCCGGGCCCCGCGCGAGGGCGACTCGGGTGTGCTGGTGCGCGGAGCCTCGGACATCCTCGTCAAACTCGCGAAGTGCTGCACGCCCGTTCCGGGTGACGAAATCGTCGGGTTCGTGACGCGGGGGAGCGGCGTGTCCGTGCACCGCTCGGACTGCGTGAACGTCAAGGCGCTGGCGGTAGAGAAGGATCGCATGGTCGACGTCGAGTGGGCGCCGACCACGCGCAGCATCTTCCTGGTGCAGATCCAGGTCGAGGCGCTGGATCGTTCCGGTTTGCTGTCCGACGTCACGCGGGTGCTCAGCGAGCACCACGTGAACATCCTGTCGGCGACCGTGCAGACCACCAACGATCGTCTGGCGCTGAGCCGGTTCGTCTTCGAGATGGGCGATACGGTGCACCTCGACCGCGTGCTGAACGCCGTGCGCAGGATCGACGCCGTTTACGACGTCTACCGCGTCACGTCCTCCTGAGCGTCCGTCGTCGCTCAGGAGGACGACGGACCAGCCCCGTGGGCGGCGAGGAAACTCGCGATGCGGTGGTAGCCGGGCCCATGGCGCATGGCCGCCAGGCGAGTGGCCGCGCGCTCGATGAGAGCCGGATCCGCCTGCACCAGCAGGAGCGCCCAGCGGTGCCGTTCCGGCAGCGTCGCGGGCCAGCGCAGCAGATCGATCACGGTGCGCTCGGGAGTCGTCACGGCGACGCCGCCGAAGTGCTGCACGTCCGCACAGTCCAGGGCGGGGTCGTGCACGATGATCCGACGCGTCGCGGGAGCGCGCAGCCGGCGGCCGGAGGCGCTCTGCAGCTCGTGCGTCTCCGGCGCCGCGTCGCCGGCGCCGTGTATCCAGGCTGCGCTCATGCCGGCGAACGCCGCGTCGCGCATCCCCGCGACGAGAGAGGTCAGCGAGGAGGCGCGCAGGACAGCGGTCTCGACGAGATCGGCGGGAGCGAAGGCCTCGCCGAGTCCGACCACATCGCCGTCCAGGCGCGCCGCCGTGAGCTCGGCCAGGGAGAGCCGGTCGCCGGGGATGTGGAGGAACGCGCTGCGCATGCCTTCAGTGTGGGGCAGACGCCGCAGGGCGGGGATCCGAAGACCCCCGCCCTGTGGACAACTCCGCCGATGCTCGGCGTGCGATGACTGCTCAGCCGTCGAGCGCGTTCAGCCAGGCGCGACGGGCCTCGAGAGCCTCGGTCGCCTCCTTGAGGGCCTTGGCGTTGCCGGACTTCTCGGCCGCGTCGCGCTCGGCCTCGAGCTTGGCGATGGCCTGCTGGAGCTGCTCGCTCATCGCGCCGGCGCGTGCCTTCGTCTCGGGGTTGTTGCGCTTCCAGTCGACGTCCTCGCGAGACTTGAGCTCCTGCTCGATGACGCGCAGACGGTCGTCCAGCGCGCGCTCCTTCTCGCGCGGGAAGATCCGTCCGACCTCGTCCCACTGGCGCTGGATGCGGGTCAGGAGCGCACGGGCCTTGGTGAGGTTCGCCTCGTCGGCGACGGCCTTCGCCTGCTCGAGCAGCGCGGTGCGCTCTTCGATGCGAGGAGCGGACTCCGCCTCGGTCGCCGCCGCCTGCTCGGCGCGCGCCGAGTAGAGGGCGTCGCCCGCGGCCTTGAACCGGGCCCACAACGCGTCATCGGCCTTGCGCCCTGCGCGGCCTGCGGCCTTCCACTCATCGAGCAGACCGCGGTAGGCGGGGATCCCGTCCACGCCCTTGGGCGCGAGCGCCTCCGCACGCTCGACCAGACGCGACTTGCGGTCGCGGGCGGCCTTGTGCGTCTCGTCGAGCTCTGCGTAGAACGCGCGTCGCTGGCGATCCACCGTGGCGCGCGCGTCGCGGAACCGCTTCCAGAGCTGGTTCGCCGCGCCCTTGGGCAGGCGGGGACCGTTCTGCTGGTGGTTCTGCCACGCGTCGAACAGCGCGCCCATCTCCTCGGTGACCTTCTTCCACTGCACGGAGGAGAGGTCCTGCGCGGCGATGGCCTCGGAGCGCTCCACCAGGGCGGTGCGCTCGGCGATCGCGGCGTCGACGGCGGCCTTGGCCTCGACCGCTTCCGCGGCGGAGGCGTCGGCGAGGGAGCCGGTCAGCGCGTCGAGGCGGGCACGCAGGTTCGCGAGATCGCCGACCGCCGCGGCGTCGGTGACCTCCACGACGAGGTGCTGAGCCTGCTTGGCGAGATCCGTGGCACCGGAGCCGCCGGCCTGCACGCGCTGCTCGAGCGTGTTCACCTTGAAGGCGATGTCCTCGAACTTGCGCACGAAGTAGGCGAGAGCCTCAGCAGGGGTTCCGTCGGGGTACTGCCCGACCTCACGCCACTCCTCGCCCTCGCGCACCGACACGGTTCCGTCCTCGGTGACGCGTCCCCATTCGGCGGCATCGCTCGTGCTCACCGCGGAGGGGGCGACGGGAGCGGCAGGCGCGGCGGGGCGGATCGCCGATGCCGGCGGGCGCGGCATGGCCGGCGGCCGGGGCATCGCCGACGGACGCGGCGCGGGCGCGGGGACGGGCGGCTGCTCCTCGGCGACCGGGGCCTGCTCGGGTGCGGCGACCTCGGTGGGCGCCTCTGCTTCCTCACCGGGAGCGTCGGGCTGCTCGGCAGGGACGGCGACCTCGGCGACGGCGGACTCGGAGGCCTCCGTCTCGACGACCTCGGACGCGTCGGCGACAGGCGTCGTGGCGTTCTCGGTGTCGGGCTGCGGGGTCTGCGCGGCGTCGATCGGGTTTTCGGGGATGTGCTCTTCGGTGGACACGGTGAACTCCTTGCGCGGCGTGCCGCGGGAGGCGGAAAGGACAGGGCCAGCCTAGTACGCCGGACCGGCGCGCGAGAGGGACGCGGCTCAGCCGGCCGGGGTCTCCGTCGCCGTCGGCGCAGGTGTGGGAGCGGGGCTCGGCACGTCCGTCGGGCTGATCGTCGGGGAGGGGGACGGGGCGGGCGCGGTGGCCTCCGCGTGCACGACCTGGCTCACGACGGCGCCGATCACGATGACGGCTCCCGCGACCACGGCGATCGTGTTGTCGCGCACCCTGCGTCGGACGCTCCCGGCGTGCAGATCCAGGCGCGCGGCGTGCAGACGGGCGCGCTCCTGCTGGACACGAGCGCGCTGGTCGCGGGCGTTCGTCGGGCGGTGAGCGGCCATGGATCCTCCCTGGATGTCGAGGACCGAGCCTATCGCGAGAGCCTCGGCCCTCCGCGCAATCCGGGGGTCGACGGCGCACCGCGCGTCGCACTGTCGGCGCACGCCGTTAGCCTTGACCGCATGACTCCTGCAGCTCCGCTGATGAGCGGCCAGACGCCGCTCGCCGTGCGGATGCGACCGATCTCTCTCGACGAGGTCGCCGGACAGCAGCATCTGCTGCGCCCCGGATCGCCGATCGTGAGCCTCGCGGATCCGGCGGCGAAGACCGCGTCCAGTGTCTCGATGATCCTCTGGGGGCCACCAGGGACAGGCAAGACCACCCTCGCGCAGGCCATCGCCCGGTCGTCGGGACGGCGCTTCGTGGAGCTGTCCGCCATCACCGCCGGAGTGAAGGACGTGCGCGAGGTGATGCAGGAGGCGCTGAACCAGCGCGACCTCTACGGCCAGTCGACGATCCTGTTCCTCGACGAGATCCACCGCTTCACCAAGGCGCAGCAGGACGCACTGCTGCCGGGGGTCGAGAACGGCTGGGTCATCCTCATCGCCGCGACCACGGAGAACCCGTCGTTCTCCGTGATCTCCCCGCTGCTGTCCCGGTCCCTGCTGCTCACCCTGAAACCCCTCACCGACGAAGACATCGGCGTCCTGATCGACAGGGCCGTGGCGGATCCGCGGGGGCTCAACGGCCGCGCCACCCTGGACGACTCTGCCCGCGCCGCACTGATCCGGCTCGCCTCGGGAGATGCGCGACGGGCGCTCACCGGCCTCGAGGCGGCAGCGGCCGTCGCGGCCTCGCCGGACCGCCTGACCGAGGACGAGACGCCGACCGTCACGGACGACGACGTCGCGCAGGCCGTCGACCGTGCGCTCCTGCGGTACGACCGCCAGGGCGACGAGCACTACGACGTCATCAGCGCGTTCATCAAGTCGATCCGCGGTTCCGACGTCGACGCGGCCGTGCACTACCTCGCCCGCATGATCGAGGCGGGGGAGGATCCTCGCTTCATCGCGCGGCGCCTCGTGATCTCCGCCTCGGAGGACATCGGCCTCGCCGATCCGCAGGCGCTCGTGATCGCCGTCGCGGCGGCCGACGCGGTCGCCTTCATCGGGATGCCGGAGGGGCGGATCCCGCTCGCGGAGGCGACCGTCTACCTCGCGACCACCGCGAAGTCCAACGCCGCGTATCTGGCGATCGATGCGGCGATCGCCGACATCCGTTCTGGAGGGTTCGGGCGGGTGCCCGTGCATCTGCGCGACGCGCACTACCCGGGGGCCAAGCGCCTCGGACACGGCAAGGGCTACCGCTATCCGCATGACAGCGACGCGGGGATCGTGCCGCAGCAGTACCTTCCCGACGAGCTGCAGGGGCGCCGCTACTATCAGCCCAAGGCCCTCGGCGGAGAGCGCGAGGTGCAGGCGCGCCTGGAGCGCATCAGGAGGATCCTGGGGGAGGGGTAGGCGACCGTGGCACGAGCCGTTCCGAGGATCCCGCCCGACCGCGACCTCTCGATCGACTTCGTCCGTGCGATCTGCCTGCCCGTCGTGGTGCTGCTGCACGCGCTCCAGATGGGCATCGCCGGCGACCCGCTGCGGGCCTTCAACGCCCTCGCGGAATGGAAGTCGCTGACGGCGATCACCTGGGTGGGCATGATCATGCCCACGTTCTTCATCGCCGGAGGTTTCGCGGGGATCACCACATGGCGGCGCGTGCACGGCGCCGGAGGAACGGCCGCGGAGTACATCCGCGCCAGGATGCTGCGACTCGCACGCCCTGTGCTGTTCGCGATGCTCGGCGTACTGGCGGCGATGGGGATCCTCGCGCTGTGCGGAGCGGATCCCGAGTTCCTGCGCACCTTCGCGTTCCGGCTGGCAGAGCCTCTCTGGTTCATCGCGGTCTACGCGATCTGCACGTCGTTCGTTCCGCTGATGGCGGCGCTGCACCGGCGCGCCGCGTGGGCGACCTACTTCACGCTCGCCGGTCTCGCGGTGGCGGTCGACCTCGTGGACCGATACCTGCATGTGCCGGTCGGCGCACTGAACTGGCTGTTCGTGTGGCTGTTCGTCCAGCAGCTCGGCTTCGGGGTGCGGGATCAGTGGTACTCGCGCCGTCCGCGCTGGCTGCTGCTCCTGCTCGCGCTGACCGCGTACGCCCTCATGGCGGTCGCCGTGCTCGGCATGGGATACGACCCGGACATGATCGCGAACCTGAACCCGCCGACCGTGCTGCTGCTCCTGCTCGGCCTCGCGCAGGTCTACCTGTTCACGCTGCTCCAGCCCGCGATCCGCGCGGCGATGCGACAGCGCCCGGTTCTCGTGGCCATCGGAGCACTCGGCATGTTCGGGATGGTCATCTACCTCTGGCACACGGTGGCGATGGCGGTCGTGGTCGGGGTGCAGCTCGCGCTCGGGCTGCCCTTCCCGCCCGTGCTGACCGCGACGTGGTGGATCACGCGGATCCCCTGGGTGCTCGCCATCGTCGCGGTGCTCGCGGTGCTGTGCCTCATCGTGCCGCGCCTGGAGCGGCTCTGGCCCGATGAGCGATCGCGGCGGATGCCCCTGTGGGCGGCGCTCGTGTGCGCGGCGGCGCTCGTGCTGAGCGTCGGCTGGGTGCTCACCCAGGGGTATCTCACGCCCGGCAGCGCACTGGCCGTGGTCCTGCTCGCGGCGGCGATCGCGTGGCTCACGATCGGCGGACCGGCGCGACGTGTTCCGTTCGATGCGGTGCCCAGGCACTCCGATCGCACCGAGACAGGCGCCCAGGCCTGATCTGATAGCATGGATCGGCTCGAAACCGTGTTTTCGGGCATCTCTCCACTCCTGCACCACCCTCTCGTCCGCCCCGGCGTGCGCTCGTGAGGGGCGGAATCGAGACGATACGTCCGCGAGCCGTGATCGACACGGCCGCGTATCGAAAGGAACACTTCGTGGTTACGAAGTCCCAGGACCGCCGTAAGGTCCGCCTGTCCCGTGCTCTCGGCATCCCCCTCACCCCGAAGGCTGCCAAGTACCTCGAGAAGCGTCCCTACGCTCCGGGCGAGCACGGCCGCACCAAGCGCAAGCAGGACAGCGACTACGCCGTCCGTCTGCGCGAGAAGCAGCGTCTTCGCGAGCAGTACGGCATCCGCGAGAAGCAGCTGGTCATCCAGTTCAACGAGGCCCGTCGCAAGGACGGTCTGACCGGTGAGAACCTCGTCGAGCAGCTCGAGATGCGTCTGGACGCGCTCGTGGTCCGCGCCGGTTTCGCGCGTACCACCGCGCAGGCGCGTCAGCTCGTCGTGCACCGTCACATCCTCGTCGACGGCCAGCTCGTCGACCGCCCGTCCTTCCGCGTGAAGCCGGGTCAGCTCATCCACGTCAAGCCCAAGAGCGAGGGCCTCGAGCCGTTCCAGGTGGCGGCCGCCGGCGGTCACGCCGAGGTGCTGCCCCCGGTTCCGGGTTACCTCGAGGTCGAGCTCGACAAGCTGGAGGCCCGTCTGGTCCGTCGCCCGAAGCGCGCCGAGGTCCCCGTGACCTGTGACGTGCAGCTGGTCGTCGAGTACTACGCCGCGCGCTGAGTTCAGCGACTCTGCTCTCGGAGTTCAGCGAACTCCGAGAACACGCCGAGGAGGCGTCGGGGGTATCCCCGGCGCCTCCTTCGCGTTTGCGCATACGATGGAGAGCGTTGTGACGTGCGACCCGATCCGGAGGTGGTGACATGAAGACCCTGCTGTGGTTCCTCATCGGCGTGATCGGCGGCTTCGTCGCCGCACACTTCCTGAACAAGGATCCGCGCGGACATGACGTGCTTGCGGCCGTCGACGACCGGATCAACGAATTCACCGGCATCCTCGCCGACGCGTTCCACGCGCAGGAGGCCCGCCTCACTCAGGACGGACCCGCGGACTGACGCGGATCCGCCCTCTCCCGATTCCGCGCTGCGGCGCGCCCTGACAGCAAGGACCCCTCGACGAGCATGAAGACCGCGGAGATCGCGCAGCGCTACCTGAGCTACTTCGAGAAGAACGATCACTTGATCGTCCCCTCGGCGTCGCTGGTCAGCGACGACCCCTCGCTGCTGTTCACCGTGGCCGGCATGGTGCCGATGATCCCGTATCTCACGGGCGTGGTCCCCGCTCCGCATTCGCGCATCGCCGACCTGCAGAAGTGCATCCGCACCAACGACATCGAAGAGGTCGGCCGCACGGCGCGGCACGGCACCTTCTTCCAGATGCTCGGCAACTGGTCGTTCGGGGACTACTTCAAGGAAGGCGCGATCCGCTACGCCTGGGAGCTGCTGACGGGTTCCGAGAGCGACGGCGGACTCGGCTTCGACGAGAAGGACCTCTGGGTCACGGTCTTCGAGACCGACGACGAGGCCGAGGCCATCTGGCGCGACGTGATCGGCCTGAAGCCGGAGCGCATCCAGCGTCTGGGTCGTGCGGACAACTACTGGAACACGGGACAGCCCGGCCCCGGCGGCCCGGACAGCGAGATCTTCTTCGACCGCGGACCCGCGTACGGCCAGGACGGGGGACCGGCGGTCGACGACAACCGGTTCCTGGAGATCTGGAACCTCGTGTTCATGCAGGACTTCATCGACAACATCCGCGGCAAGACCGAGTTCGACATCGTGGGCGAGCTCCCCATGAAGAACATCGACACCGGCATGGGCCTCGAGCGCGTCGCGTTCCTCAAGCAGGGCGTCGAGAACATGTACGAGACGGATCAGGTGCGTCCCGTGCTGGACCGGGCGGTCGAGTTGTCGGGGCTCCGGTACGGCGCCGAGCACGCCGACGACGTCCGCTTCCGCGTCGTCGCCGACCACGTGCGCTCCTCGCTCATGCTGCTCTCCGACGGCGTGCGCCCGTCGAACGAGGGCCGCGGCTACATCCTGCGCCGGCTCATGCGCCGCACGGTGCGGTCGATGCGTCTGCTCGGCGTCGACGAGCCGGTGTTCCCCGAGCTGTTCTCCGCGTCCAAGGAAGCGATGAAGAGCGCCTATCCGGTCCTCGAGCAGGACTGGGCGCAGCTCTCCGCCGCGGCGAACGCGGAGGAGGAGACCTTCCGCCGCACGCTGGACGCGGGATCCACGATCCTCGACCTGGCTCTCGCCGATACGAAGAAGTCGGGCTCGGAGACGCTCAAGGGCTCCGAGGCGTTCCTGCTGCACGACACCTACGGCTTCCCGATCGATCTCACCCTCGAGATCGCCGAGGAGGCAGGGCTCAACGTCGACCGCGCCGCGTTCGACTCCCTCATGCAGGAGCAGCGCTCCCGTGCGAAGGCCGATGCGCGCAACCGCAAGCGTCAGATCGCCGACGTGTCGGTGTACGGCGACCTGCGCGCGAAGGGCGAGACCGCGTTCCTCGGCTACGACGAGCTCGAGGCGAGCTCGACCGTCCTCGGGATCCTCGTCGACGGCCAGCCCGTCCGCAGCGCCTCAGAGGGCCAGGTGGCCGAGGTCGTCCTCGCCGAGACCACGCTCTACGCCGAGTCGGGTGGGCAGGTCGCGGACAAGGGCGTCATCACCGGCCCCGGTTACGCGCTCGAGGTGCTGGACGTGCAGCGTCCTGTTCCCGGCCTGATCAGCCACACGGTCGAGGTGACCAGCGGCGTGGTCTCGATCGACGCCCCGGCGACGACGTCCGTGGACGCGGCCAACCGCCGCGCCGCGCGCCAGGCGCACTCCGCCACGCACCTCGTGCATGCAGCCCTGCGCGACACGCTCGGCAAGACCGCGACCCAGGCCGGATCCCTGAACCGCGCCGGATACCTGCGCTTCGACTTCTCCTGGGGTCAGGCGCTGTCCGGCGACACGAAGACCGAGATCGAGGAGATCGCGAACCGCGCCGTGCAGGACGGGCTGGAGGTCACCACGCGGATCATGTCGCTCGACGATGCGAAGGCCGCGGGCGCCATGGCGCTGTTCGGCGAGAAGTACGGCTCGACCGTGCGCATGGTCGACATCGGCGGCCCCTGGTCGCGCGAGCTGTGCGCCGGCACGCACGTCGCCTCGAGCGCCGAGATCGGCCTCATCAACCTGGTCGGGGAATCCTCGGTCGGCGCGTCGAACCGTCGGGTGGAGGCGCTCGTCGGTGCGGACGCCTTCCGCGAGTTCGCCGCCGAGCGCGCCCTCGTGTCCCAGCTCACCTCCGCGCTCAAGACGCCGCGCGACCAGCTCACCGAACGCGTGACCGACCTCGCGGCGCAGCTCAAGGCCGCCGAGAAGCGGATCGCCCAGTTCGAGGCCGCGGAGCGGGCCGGGCGCGTCCCCGCGATCGCGCAGAGCGCGACGTCCCTCGGCGCACTGCAGTTCGTCGCGCACGACCTCGGCGAGGTCGGCGGGGCGGACGAGGTGCGCGAGATCGCGACCGGCGTGCGCGACACCTTCGGTTCCGCGGCCGCGGTCGCGGCGATCTCCGGGGTCGCGAATGGCCGGCCGATGGTGGTCATCGCGACCAACGACTCCGCCCGCGCCCAGGGCGCGAAGGCCGGCGCTCTGGCGAAGATCGCCGCGGGCGTGCTCGGCGGCGGCGGCGGCGGTCGCGACGACGTCGCGCAGGGCGGCGGATCCGATGCGGCGGCGCTGCCTGCGGCGTTCTCCGCGATCGAGCAGGAGCTGCGTCGCGCGTGACCGGGTTCCGACGGGGCGTGCGGCTCGGCATCGATGTGGGCCGCGCCAGGATCGGCGTGGCACGGTGCGATCCGGACGGCCTGCTCGCCGTCCCGGTGGAGACGGTGCCGCGCGGTGATGCGGACGTCGCGCGGATCGCCGAGCTCGCGGCCGAGTACGCGCCGCTCGAACTCGTCGTCGGCCTGCCGATCAACCTGCGCGGCGAGGACACCGCATCGACCGTCGATGCCCGCGAGTTCGCGGCGGCTCTCGGCCGGGCGTGCGGCATCGCCGTGCGCCTGATCGATGAGCGGCTGAGCACGGTCACCGCGCACCAGGCGCTCCGCGCCTCCGGACGCACCCAGCGCAATTCTCGCGGTGTCGTGGACCAGGCCGCTGCCGTGGTGCTGCTGCAGCACGCGATCGACACCGAGAAGAACACCGGCAACCCGGCCGGTGCGCCCCTGATTCTCGATGAGGAGAACATCTGACATGTCCGACCGATCGCCGTCGGCCGCCACGCCGGAGAACGAGCCCGTCTCGCACGACCTCTTCGGTGCGCTGCCGGATCCGCAGGTGCAGCCTCCTCGCCCCGCCGAGCAGCCCGCCGTCCCCGGTTCTCGTCGCGCCGTCCGCGAGGCCGCCTCGTCGTCGACTCCGACTCCGACTCCGGCGGCGCCGTCGGGTGACGGTGCCCCCGCGGAGCACCACGACCCGGTCCACTCGACGCTCGAGGCGCTGTTCCACCACGAGACCGAGCCGCCGAAGACGCCGAAGCGGAAGAAGCGCCGCGGCTGCCTGGTCGCGCTGCTCATCGTGTTCGTGCTCATCGCAGGCGTCGCCACCGGCGGGCTGTGGGTGTGGAACACCTATGGCGACAAGATCAGCGAGGTCTTGGGCTGGGGGCCGTCCAAGGACTTCGAGGCAGGTCAGGCCACGGGCAATGCGCTCGTGACGATCAAGAAGGGCGACGGAGGGCAGCAGATCTCGCAGGCGATGTACGACGCCGGCGTGACGAAGACTTCTGGAGTCTTCTACGACATGCTGGTCAAGGAGAACGTCGTCACCACGTTCTACCCCGGGGTGTACAAGCTGCAGCTGAAGATGACGGCCGCAGCCGCCCTCAAGGCGCTCGAAGATCCCAAGAACAAGATGCAGAACTCCGCGGTGCTCCCGGAGGGCCTCTCGGTCGCCGAGACCATCTCGCGCATCGCGCAGAGCGTGGACGTGCCCCTCGCGGATCTCCAGGCCGCGGTGAAGAATCCGGCGGACTACGGCGTGAACGCGCCGTCGCTCGAGGGATGGCTGTTCCCGGCGCTCTACGAGTTCCAGCCCGGGGCGACCGCGAAGGATGTGGTGTCGACCCTCGTCCAGCGCACGAGGGACTCTCTGAGCGCCGCCGGAGTGCCATCCGCGGATGAGCAGCGGGTGCTCACGATCGCATCGATCATCCAGCGCGAAGCACGCGCGGAAGGCGACTTCTACAAGGTGTCCAGGGTGATCCAGAATCGCCTCGATCAGGGCATGAAGCTGCAGATGGACTCGACGGCGCAGTACGGCTACGGCGAACTCCACAGCGGGTCGGCCAGCACCTCGGACGCGGCGCAGACCGACGACAACCCGTGGAACACCTACGTGATCGACGGGCTCCCGAAGACGCCGATCGCGAATCCGGGGGACAAGGCGATCGATGCTGCCATGCATCCGGCTGCCGGACCCTGGCTGTACTTCGTCACCGTCAACCTCGACACGGGCGAGACGGTGTTCTCGACGACCTACGCCGAGCACGAGGCCGCGGTGAAGCAGTGGCAGGACTGGTGCAAGGCCAATCCGAGCTCGGGCTGCTGACATGTCCGTCGGCGGTCCTGCCGTGACGCGCCTGGCGGTCTGGGGCGATCCGATCGACCACAGCCGCTCGCCAGACCTGCACGGCGCCGCCTACCGACTGCTCGGAGTGGACTGGGAGTACGGCCGCCGCCGGGTGGACGAGGCCGGATTCGACGCGGCGCTGGACGGACTCGACGACACCTGGCGCGGGCTCTCGCTCACGATGCCGCTGAAGGAGCGCGCGCATGCCCGCGCCGACCTCCTCGATGAGGACGCAAGGCTCACGGGCGCGGTGAACACGCTGCTTCTGGGCGAGGAGATCCGCGGCTTCAACACCGACGTCGGCGGGCTCACGTCCGCGCTTCTGGCGGGCGGCCTCGGCTCGGCGCGCTCGGCGCGCGTGCTCGGCGGGGGAGCGACGGCCCGGTCGGCCCTGTTGTCCCTGCTGCGCCTCGGCGCCGACACGGTCGAGCTCCGGGCGCGTCGCGCCGAGCAGGCGGCCGAGCTGGCCGGATTCGCGGAGCGGATCGGACTGCGGGCGACCACCGCGGAGCTCGCCTCGGAGGCGATCCCCGCGACGGTCGATCTGACGATCTCGACCCTTCCCGGCACCGCGGTGCTGCCGGATGCCGTCATAACCGCGCTCGCGAGCCGCGGCGGAGCGCTGTTCTCCGCCGCCTACGCCCCCTGGCCCACCCCGCTCGTCCGTGCGTGGACCGACGCCCCCGTCTTGAGCGGTCTCGAGATGCTCCTGCACCAGGCGGTCCGGCAGATCCGGATCTTCCTGCACGGGGATCCCGAGCAGGAGCTGCCCGACGAAGCAGGCGTGCTCGAGGCCATGCGGGCGGCCTTGCGCTGAACGCGCGGAAGTCATGCGGGCGGGCGTGCTCTGAACGCATGGGAGAGGAGAGGAATCCTCCGGTACGGGAAGTCATGCGGGCGGGCGTGCTCTGAACGCATGGGAGACTAGAGAAATGCTCCGCGTGCTCACGGCCGGCGAATCGCACGGCCCCGAACTCATTGCCGTCATGGAGGGTCTGCCTGCGGGCGTCCCGCTGTCGCGTGAGGCGATCCAGTCCGACCTGCAGCGCCGCAAGCTCGGCTATGGGCGCGGGTCGCGGATGAAGTTCGAGCAGGACGAACTCTCGATCTCCGGCGGCGTGCGCCACGGCTTCTCGCTCGGCAGCCCGATCGCGATGCGGATCGGCAACACCGAGTGGCCCAAGTGGGTCGAGGTGATGAGCGCGGATCCCGTCGAGCTCACCGACAAGTCCCGTGGACGCAGCGCGGCGCTGACCCGCCCCCGTCCCGGTCACGCCGACCTCGTCGGCATGCAGAAGTACGGCTTCGACGAGGCCCGCCCGATCCTGGAGCGCGCGAGCGCCCGGGAGACCGCCGCCCGTGTCGCGCTCGGCGCCGTGGCCCGCGCCTTCCTGGGCGAGCTCGGCATCCGCCTGGTCAGCCACACCCTGTCCATCGGACCGGTGCAGGTGCCGGAGGGATCCGATCTGCCGACTCCCGACGACGTCGATGCGCTGGACGCGGATCCGCTGCGCTGCTTCGACCCCGCCACCTCCGCGCGCATGGTCGACGAGGTGGACGCCGCCCGCAAGGACGGTGACACCCTCGGCGGCATCGTCGAGGTGCTGGCCTACGGCCTGCCGCCCGGGCTCGGCTCCCACGTGCACTGGGACCGCCGGCTGGACGCGCGACTCGCGTATGTGCTCATGGGCATCCAGGCGATCAAGGGCGTCGAGGTGGGCGACGGATTCGAGACCACTCGCCGGCGCGGATCCGCCGCGCACGACGAGCTCTTCGCGACGGACGACGGCATCAGCCGCGGCTCCGATCGTGCGGGCGGCACCGAGGGCGGGATGTCCACCGGAACCGTCCTGCGCGTGCGCGCCGGCATGAAGCCGATCGCCACCATCCCGCACGCGCTGCGCACGGTCGACATCACCTCGGGCGAGCAGGCCACCGCGCATCACCAGCGCTCCGACGTCTGCGCGGTGCCCGCGGCGGGCGTCGTCGCCGAGGCGATGGTCGCGATCGAGCTCGCGAACTCGGTGCTGGAGAAGTTCGGCGGCGACAACGTCGCGGAGACCCGGCGCAATCTCGAGGCGTACCTCGCCGCGATCCCGGAGGAGCTGCGCACCACGCCGGCCTCCGAGGCGGCGCTGATCCTGCACGATGAGCTCGGCTGAGGCGCAGGCGCCGGAACTGCTGGTCCTCGTGGGTCCCATGGGAGCCGGCAAGACCAGCATCGGCCGCAGAGTCGCCAAGGCCACGGGACTCCGCTTCGTCGACACCGACAAGGCGATCGTGCAGGGGCATGGACCGATCCCGGCGATCTTCGCCGAGCACGGCGAGGCCCAGTTCCGGGTATGGGAGCGCGAGGCGGTCGCCGAAGCGGTCGCGGCCGGCGGGGTGATCTCGCTGGGCGGGGGAGCGGTGCTCGCCCCGGAGACCAGAGCCCTGCTGCGCACCGTGCCGGTCGTGCTGCTCACCGTGTCGCCGGAGGCGGTCGCGGTGCGCATCGCTGGCGAGGGACGTCCCCTGCTGCACGGCGAGGAGGATCCGGTCCAGCGCTGGTCCAGGATCTACGCCGAACGGCGAGCACTGTACGAAGAAGTCGCCGACACGCATTTCGACACCTCACGGGTGCCGATGTCGCGGGTCGCCGAGCAGGTCGTGGAATGGATGAGAGGACGAGCATGAGCGCGGAGCAGAACGACGGGGTCACGACGATCGCGGTGACGGGGAGCACCCCGTACGACATCACGGTGGGACGGGACATCCTCGATCGCGTCTCCGCGGCTCTGGCGCCGAGCGTCCGCAAGGTGCTCGTCGTGCACCCGCCGACACTCGCAGATCGCGCCGCGAAGCTTCGCGACCGGATTGTCGCCGACACCGCGAACGGTCCGCGCGAGGTGCTGCTGGCCGAGATCCCGGATGCGGAGCAGGGCAAGCGCATCGAGGTGGCGCAGTTCCTGTGGCAGATCATGGGTCAGGCCGACTTCACCCGCACCGATGCGGTCGTCGGCTACGGCGGCGGGGCGGTCACCGACCTCGCCGGCTTCGTCGCCGCCACCTGGCTGCGCGGCGTGCAGATCGTGCAGGTGCCGACCACCGTGCTCGGGCTGGTCGACGCCGCCGTGGGCGGCAAGACCGGCATCAACACGAACGAGGGCAAGAACCTCGTCGGCGCCTTCTGGGCGCCGCGCGCCGTGATCGGCGACCTCGACGAGCTGTCCAGCCTGACGCCGAACGAGGCGACCGCCGGCTTCGCCGAGGTGGTCAAGGCCGGATTCATCTGGGCGCCCGAGATCCTCGACATCATCGAGGCGGATCCTGCTCGCGCCGTGGATCCGCTCACCCCGGAGTTCCGGCGCGCGGTCGAACTCGCGATCGGCATGAAGGCCAGCGTGGTCTCGGAGGACTTCCGCGAGGCCGGCCAGCGCGAGATCCTCAACTACGGCCACACGCTCGGCCACGCCATCGAGCACGCGGAGCGCTACCGCTGGCGTCACGGCGCCGCGATCTCCGTGGGCATGCTGTTCGCGGCCGAGCTGTCCCGGCTGGCAGGGCGCCTCTCGGACGACGACGCCAACCGGCACCGCGCGAT
This sequence comes from Microbacterium sp. MYb64, assembly GCF_002979495.1. Taxonomy (NCBI): domain Bacteria; kingdom Bacillati; phylum Actinomycetota; class Actinomycetes; order Micrococcales; family Microbacteriaceae; genus Microbacterium; species Microbacterium sp. MYb64. Next base: position 22,082 of record NZ_PCOW01000005.1, read on the forward strand.
CCTGGAGTCCCTGGGGCTTCCGACCTCGTACCGCGCCGGCGCATGGCCGACCCTGCTGTCCACGATGCAGCGCGACAAGAAGAGCCGCGGCGGCATGCTGCGCTTCATCGTGCTGGACGGCATCGCCAAGCCCACGGTGCTGCAGGCCCCCGACGAGTCGCTGCTCTTCGCCGCGTACCAGGAGGTCGGCGAGTGAGCATCGAGGTGCGCCGGGTGCTGGCCACGGAGTGGGCCGACGTCCGCGATCTGCGCCTGCGCGCCCTGCAGGATCCGGTGGCCGCGCTCGCGTTCCTCGACACCTTCGAGAACGCCTCGGCGCAGCCCGACGCGTTCTGGCAGCACCGCACCGCCAATGCGGCCGAGGGCGGTCCCAACGCGCAGTTCGTGGCGATCGCCGACGACGGCGAGTGGTTCGGATCCGCCACGGTGCTGCCTTCGGGGCTCGAGGGCCCGGAGTCCACCGCACTCGTCGTCGGCGTCTACGTGGCCGAGGGGCATCGCGGTGCCGGAGCCATCGAGACGCTCTTCGACGAGTGCGCGACGTGGTCGGCCGAACAGGGCGCCTACGGGCTCACGCTCGAGGTGCACGTGGACAACCACCGCGCGCAGGCGGCCTATGAGCGCTGCGGCTTCACGCGCACGGGGCAGATCACGGAGCTCGCCAACGGGCGGGAGTACGTGATGGTGCGCCCCGTGGTCCCCGACGCGCGCTGATACCGTGAGCACGTGACCACTCCGCGCCGCCTGCTCCTCGTCAACGGGCCGAACCTCAACCTGCTCGGCCTGCGCGAACCGGGGATCTACGGATCCGCGACGCTCGCCGACGTCGAGCGGATCACCGCCGAGGCCGCCGGGGCGTACGGCTACGAGATCCGCGCGGTGCAGAGCAACCATGAGGGCGTGCTCCTCGACGCGATCCACGACGCGCGCGAGGACTGCGGCGGCATCGTGATCAACGCCGGCGCCTACACGCACACCTCGGTCGCCCTGCGCGACGCGCTCACCGGCGTCGCCCTGCCGTTCGCCGAGATCCACATCTCGGATGTGTATGCGCGCGAGGAGTTCCGGCACCATTCGTACCTCACGGACGTCGCCGCGGTGCACGTCGTGGGGGAGGGCGTGCAGGGGTACGCGACCGCGACGCGACGCCTGATCCTGCTGCTCGAGGGCCAGGCGGACGGCTGATCCGCGGCACCGCTCCGGTCGCTCTCACAGGCCGATCGGCGGGCATCCCGTAAGATTGAACGTCGGCCGCTCGGCCGCGAACCTCAGGAACGGACTTCTCAGACCCATGGCATCGACCGCAGACATCAAGAACGGCGTCGTCCTCTCCATCGACGGACAGCTCTGGAACGTCATCGAGTTCCAGCACGTCAAGCCCGGCAAGGGCGGCGCTTTCGTCCGCACGAAGCTCAAGAACGTCGTCAGCGGCAAGGTCGTCGACCGCACCTACAACGCGGGTGCCAAGATCGACATCGAGAACGTCGACCGCCGCGACTTCACCTACCTCTACACCGATGGCGACAACTACGTCTTCATGGACCAGGAGGACTACGACCAGATCAACGTGGCCGCCGCCACGGTCGGCGACGCGAAGAACTTCATGCTGGAGAACCAGCAGGTCCAGATCGCGCTGAACAACGGCAACCCGCTCTACATCGAGCTGCCCGCCTCCGTCGTGCTCGAGGTCACCTACACCGAGCCCGGCCTGCAGGGCGACCGCTCGTCGGCCGGCACCAAGCCCGCCACGCTCGAGACCGGATACGAGATCCAGGTCCCGCTGTTCCTGGAGACCGGCACCAAGGTCAAGGTCGACACGCGCACCGGCGGCTACCTCGGCCGCATCAACGACTGACGCGTGGGCGCCCGGACCAAGGCGCGCAAGCGCGCCCTCGACATCCTCTTCTCCGCCGATGTGCGCGGTGACGACCTCGCGGTGACCCTCGCCGCCGAGGCCAAGCGCGCTTCCGCCGAGCCCGCCCGCGAAGCCTCCTGGCTGTATGCGCGCGAGATCGTCGACGGGATCATCGATCACCGCGACGAGATCGACGAGCAGATCACCACGCACAGCCGTGACTGGAAGCTCGACCGGATGCCGGCCGTGGACCGGGCGCTGCTGCGCATCGGCGTGTGGGAGATCCTCCGCAACGACGAGGTGCCCACGGCCGTCGCGATCGACGAGGCCGTGGAGCTCGCGAAGGAGTTCTCCACCGACGACTCCGGCGCGTTCGTGCACGGCGTGCTCGCGCGAGTCGCGCGCTCGGCCTGATCCGATCGCACCACGATCTCCCGTTTGGGGCGTGCCTGTCCGTTTTGGGGCGCAGGATCCCGGGTTTTCCCGGCATCCTGCGCCCCAAAACGTAGAAGTGTGCCCCGAAACCCGGCCGGTGTGTCCGTGGCCCGCATGAGGATGGATCATCATGACCTCCGCTGACGCCGACGACTGGCGCGTGCTCCTGCCGTCCACCCGGGCGAGCGGTGCGCCGCTGGCCCTCGGGGTCGAACTGCGCCGACGCGACCGCGCCGATGCGAGGCACTGGGCCTCGCGGCCGCTGCGCACGGCCACCGCACGGGATCTGGTCAAGGATCCGGGCGAGCTGTTCCTCGCCGTCCGCCCGCTGCGGCGCAACGACGCCGGATCCGCCTGGGTGCAGTCGGACGCCGACTGGGACGCCGTCCGTCGCCCCGGCACGCGCTATGACGCGGCGCACTCCCGCTGGTTCGCCGACCTGCTGAGCATCTCCCGCGACTCGCTGCTCTCCGGCACGGCGGGGGACTGGCTGCTGCTGGATCCGGTCGCATCCCCGCTGCTGTGGCCGCATCTGCAGTCGGCATCCGCGGCGGGGATCGTGCTGGTGGCGACCGAGCGCAGCACCCGCCTGCAGTGGTCGGAGGAGCTGCGGATCGTGGTCGACATCGCTGCGGACGGCGACGGCGGGCTCCTGCTCTCCGCCTCGGCGGACGCCGTGGGCGAGTCGTTCCCCGCCACCGCGACGCAGGCGGTGGGATCCGGTGGCGCGTACGCGCATCGCGTCGTCGGCAAGAGGATCGATCTCGTGCTCGGACCGGTGCCGCTCACGGACGGCGTGCGGGCGCTGCTGTCGGCGCCGGCCGGCCTGACGGTCGCTCCGGTGGACCGGAAGGCCTTCTTCCGGGACGGGTATCCGACGATCATGCGCGGGGCCGCGGTGCGCGCGGGGCACAGTGTCACGCTGCCCGCGGCGCCGAAGCCCGTGCCCTTGCTCGTCGTCGACTTCCGCCCCGACGACGTCGTGGCCTACCGGCTGCACTGGGACTACCCGGGGTACGCGCGCTTCCCTCTCGATGAGCGCGCCACTGAGTCCGGGATCCGCGACGGCGCGGCGGAAGAGCAGCTGCGTCCTTCCGTGCACACGGCCTGGACCGAGGTCACGGGATTGCCGTTCACGCTCGCCGGCGCGCTGCGCGACGCCGACGCGGCCGAGTTCGTCTCGCACCTCGTGCCGACCCTCGAAGCGCGCGGCATCGCCACGGAGAGCACCGGCACGCCGCGCACGTACGCGGAGCTGACCGGCGACCCCGCGATCACCATCAGCACGGTGGAGAGCACGGATCCGGACTGGTTCGAGCTCGGCGTCCTGGTGCGGATCGACGGCCGCACGATCCCGTTCGAGCCGCTGTTCCGCGCGCTCGCCCTTCGTCAGGGCAAGCTCAAGCTCGTCGACAACACGTGGTTCTCGCTGCGCCACCCCGCCTTCGACCGACTCAAGGAGCTCCTGGACGAGGCGGCGGAGCTCGCCGAGTGGGAGACCGGGCCGAGGATCGCGCGCACCCACCTGACGCTCTGGGAGGACTTCGAGGACCTCGCCGACGAGACCGTGCCCGCGCAGGCCTGGCGGGCCGCCGTCGAGGGTCTCCGAGCCGATCCGAGTGCGGATCCGGTTTCGGTGCCGGCCGCCATCACCGCCGAGCTGCGCCCGTACCAGCGCGAGGGATTCACGCGGCTCGCCCGGCTGTGGCAGCACCGCCTCGGCGGGATCCTCGCCGACGACATGGGGCTCGGCAAGACCGTGCAGCTGCTCGCGCTCATAGCTCACGCGCGGGAGAGCGGGAGCGGCGGCGTCGAGGCCGAAACCGCACCGTGGCTGGTCGTGGCGCCGACCTCGGTGCTTCCCGTTTGGCAGCGGGAGGCCGAGCGGTTCGCGCCAGGGCTCCGCGTGGTCCTGGCCGGCCGCACCCGCGACGCGCACGGCATCGATCTCGCCTCGCATGTCGGCGATGCGGACCTCGTGATCACCTCGTACACCGTGCTGCGCCTGGACGCGGAGGAGTTCGCGCGCCGGCCATGGTCGGGAGTCGTGCTCGACGAGGCTCAGAACGTGAAGAACCCGGCGACCAAGCAGCACCAGGCCGTCGCCGCGCTCGACGCCCAGGCGGTCTATGCCGCGACCGGCACACCGCTGGAGAACGGTCTGGGGGAGCTGTGGGCGCTGCTGAGCCTCACATCGCCCGGCCTGTTCGCCTCGGCGCGGAGATTCCGGGAGGACTTCATCCAGCCGATCGAGCAGGGCAAGGTGCCGGAGAACGCCGAAGGCGCACCTTTCCGTCGATCCCGTATCGACCTGCTGCGGCGGCGGATCCGTCCGTTCCTCATCCGCCGCACCAAGGAGCTCGTCGCCCGCGATCTGCCTGAGCGGCAGGAGCAGGTGCTCCGCGTCGAGCTCGCTCCCGCGCACCAGCACCGATACGACACGGTGCTGCAGCGCGAACGGCAGAAGATCCTCGGCCTTCTGCCCGACCTCGACCGGCAGCGTTTCATCGTGTTCCGCTCGCTCACGATGCTGCGCATGCTGAGCCTGGCGCCGGGGCTGATCGAGCCCGATGATGCCGGTATCGCGTCCCGAAAGCTCGAGGAGCTCGTGGAGCGACTGATCGAGCTGCGCTCCGAGGGGCACAGGGCGCTGGTGTTCAGCCAGTTCACGTCGTTCCTGGGGCTCGCGGCCGAACGGCTCCGCCGGGCAGGGCTCCGGGTGTCCTATCTGGACGGATCGACCAGGGACCGGGACCGCGTCGTCCAGGAGTTCAGGGAGGGGGAGCAGGACGCCTTCCTCCTCAGCCTCAAGGCCGGCGGTACCGGCCTCACCCTCACCGAGGCCGACTACGTGTTCCTGCTGGATCCGTGGTGGAATCCGGCGGCCGAGGCGCAGGCCGCCGACCGCGCGCACCGGATCGGGCAGCAGAACCGCGTCTTCGTCTACCGGATGATCTCCGAGGGCACGATCGAGGAGAAGGTGCTCGCCCTGCAGCAGCGCAAGGCGCGCCTGTTCTCCGCGGTGCTCGACGACGAGGATCTGTTCGCGCAGTCCCTGACCGCCGACGACATCCGCGAACTGCTCGGCTGAGCTGCGCTCCCCGGCGGGGTCGTGGCGGCCCTGGCGGCCGTCGGATCCGGTTATGCACGGGCCGTCTCCAGGCCCGATCGGGCGGGCCCCGGTAGGATCGACAGGTCCACACAGGAGGAGAAACATGCGGATCACGGGACTCGGGCACGCCGGGATGTTCATCGAGACGGTCGGCGGAAACATCATCTGCGACCCCGTCCTCGGCCCGTCCTTCTACGGATCCTGGTTCCCGTTCCCCGACAACCGCGGCCTCGACTGGGAGCGGTTCGGACGCGAGGCCGACTTCCTCTACGTGTCGCACCGGCACCGCGACCACTTCGACCCTCGACTGCTCGAGCGCTACATCCGCAAGGACATCGAGGTGCTCCTGCCGGAGTACCCGACCGACGACCTGGAGAAGGATCTCCGCGCCCTCGGATACGAGAACATCACCTACGCGCCCGCGGGTGAGATCATCGAGCGCGGCGCGCTGAAGATCATGATCACGCCGCTGCGTGCGCCCAGCGACGGCCCGATCGGCGACTCCTCGCTCAGCGTCGACGACGGCTCCGGATCGGTGCTGAACCAGAACGACTCGCACCCGCTCGACCTGGAGCGGCTGCTCACGTTCGGCAAGCCGGACGCCTACTTCACGCAGGTCTCCGGCGCGATCTGGTGGCCCATGGTCTACGACCTGCCGCTGGATGCCAAGCAGAACTTCGCCCGCCTCAAGCGCGAGGCGCAGAACAAGCGCGCGATGTACTACATCGAGAAGGTCGACGCCCCGCACGTCTTCCCGATGGCGGGCCCGCCGATGTTCCTCCGCGACGAGCTGTTCGACTTCAACGGCATCGGTCGCAACGGCGAGTCGATCTTCACCGACCAGAAGCAGTTCCTGGCGCACATGAAGGAGCTCGCCCCGCAGTACGACGGGCACCTGTTCGTGCCCGGCACCGTGGTGACCCTCGAGGACCGCGAGATCGCCTCGGTCGAGCAGACGCTCTACTCCGAGGACGAGCTGCGCCACATCTTCGATGAGAAGTGGGACTACCTCGGGGAACAGCGCGCCACGCGCCAGCAGGAGATCCGCGACGAGGAGGCTCGTCGCTCGCCGATCCTTCCTCCCGAGGAGATGCTCGCGGCCATCAAGGAGTGGTGGGAGCCGCTGCTCAAGAAGTCCCGCACGATCCGGCTCGGCGTGGGCGGCAACGTCCGCTTCCGCATCGGCGAGCTCGACATGGTGGTCGACTTCCCGAAGGCCAAGGTGCGCGAGTACGCGGGGGAGGAGTGCATCTACTGGTACACGATCCCCGCCGACCTCGTCTCGACCAACATCGCCGACCATGAGATCGACTGGTCGAACTCGATCTTCCTGTCCATGCAGTTCTCCGTCGGCCGCAGCGGCAAGTTCAACGAGTTCCTCACCACGTTCCTCAAGTGCCTGTCCGTCGACCGGATCGAGTACGTCGAGAACTGGTACCAAGAGCAGACTGATCAGACCGAGGACGCCGAGGTCGGAGACTGGATCGTGCAGCGCCGCTGCCCCCACCTGCGCGCCGACCTGACCCGCACCGGATCCGTCGACGAGGAGGGCGTGCTCACCTGCAGCATGCACGACTGGAAATGGGATCTGAAGACGGGCCGCTGCCTGTCCACGAGCGGGCACCCGATCCGGGCGAAGCAGATCGACCCCGTCACCGACGACGCTCTGCGGCTCGGGGTCTGAACCCCTTCCGCCATCGCACGTCCGGAGCCGTCCTCCCCTTGGGGAGGGCGGCTCCTTTCGCGTCCGGCGCGCCTGTGCACTCGGGGACCTTTTCTGTCCACTCGGGGACCATTTCGCGGGTCGCGCCGTCCCTAGCATGGGGATCCGGCGGGCGACGAGGCCCGCCCGAACGGAGAGAATCCCGATGGTCACCGCCTTCAGTTCCGCGACCGAGATCGCCCGCGAGATCAGGGCCGGCGCGGTCAGCCCGGTCGAGATCGCCGAGCTCTACCTCGACCGGATCGACCGGCTGAACCCTGCGATCAACGCGATCGTCTGGATCGACCCCGACGCGACCCTGGCCGAGGCCAGGCAGGCCGAGCGCGCGGTACGTGCGGGAGAGCCGCTGGGGCCGCTGCACGGCATCCCGGTGCCCATCAAGGACCTCACGGCCGCCGCCGGACAGCCCTGCTTCTACGGGTCGCTCGGCACCGACACTGCGGTGCGGACGGAGGACGACCTCATCGTCGGGGCGCTCCGCCGTGCGGGCTGCGTGCTGCTCGGCCGCAGTCACGCCCCCGAAGCGGGCACGATGAGCGTGACCGAGACGTCGCGCTTCGGCGTGGCTCGGAACCCGTGGGACCTCAGCCGCTCACCGGCGGGATCCAGCGGCGGGGCAGGGGCGGCGCTGGCCGCGGGCCTCGCGCCCTTCACCCATGCCTCCGACGGAGGCGGCTCGATCAGGATGCCCGCGTCGAGCAATGGTCTCGTCGGACTCAAGCCCTCGCGCGGGCGAGTGCCCTCCGCGGTCGCCGGATGGGAGCACGCGGCGACGGAGGGCGCGGAGGCCCGCACGGTCGCCGACGCCGCCGCGATCCTCGACGCGATCAGCGGACCGGATCCTTTCGTGATGTACAACGCCCCTCGTCCCGAGCGCCCTTTCGCCACGGAAGTCGGGCGGCCGCAGGAGCCCTTGCGGATCGGCCTGCTCCTGGAGGCGCCCACCGGCCTTCCCGTCGATGACGAGTGCGTGAGGGCGGCGACGGGCACTGCGGCCCTCCTGGAGGCGATGGGGCACGTCGTGACACCCGTGGCGCCGAGGTTCTACAGCGAGCGCGCGGTGCTCGGATACGTCACCCACATCATGGACGCGTCCGTCGCCGCGATGCCCTACCTCCGGCCCGAACTCGCGGAGCCCTATCTGCGACACCGGATGGCCCGCGCAGGCCGTGCCAGCGCGGTCGACTACGTGCAGAGCGCGATGCGCATCCAGGCCGAGACCTACGACATCGTGTCGCAGTTCGGGCGGGACTTCGACGTGCTGCTCACTCCGACCATGGCGACCGTCCCGGTGCCGGCCGGCGAACTCGTCGCCGAGGCGAACGAGCATCCCGATCTGCCGCGCGTGCGGGAGGGGCGCATGGTGAGCTTCACGAGCTGGGTCAACCTCGCGGGCCTGCCCGCCATCTCGCTGCCGATGCACGTCGCGGCGGACGGCCTGCCGGTCGGTGCGCAGCTGGTCGCCGGACCCTGGCGCGAGGACCTCCTGCTGCGGCTCGCCGCGGCGCTCGAGGAGGCGGCGCCGTGGGCGCATCGCCGTCCCGCCGGATTCGAGGGCTGAGCGGATGATCGAGCTCCTTCTCTCGCTCTTCAGCCAGCTGGGGCTGGTCGCGCTGCTCGCGCTTTCGCTCTCGCTCGTGTTCGGGGTCAGCCGGATCGTGAACCTCGCGGTCGGCGACCTCGCGACGATCGGCGCCTTCGCGATGGTCGCGACGGCAGGGCTGCCGTTCTGGCTGGGGATCCTCATCGGCCTCGTCGTCTCGGTACCGCTCCTCTATCTGATCGAACGCGGTCTGCTGAGCAGGCTCGTCGGATCCCCGCTCGCCTCGCTGCTGGTGACCTGGGGCGTCGGGATGGTGCTCCGCCAGGTGTGCGAGCTCATCTGGGGTGCGACGGCGCGGGCCGTCCCGCCCCCGTTCGACGGCGTCGTGACCATCCTCGGAGTCCCGTACCCGTCCTTCCGCCTGCTCGCCGGACTCGTCGGCGCCGTGGCTGTCGCGATCGTCCTCGTCATCGCCTACCGGACGCGGGCAGGGCTCCGGCTGCGCGCCGTGGCCGACAACCCCACGATGGCGGCGCTGCTGGGAACTCCGCCGGCCCGCACCAGGACGCTCACCTTCGTGGTTGCAGGACTCCTCGCCGTCCTCGCGGGAGGTCTCTACAGCCCACTGCTCGGCGTCAGCCCTTCGATGGGCTTCACGATCCTCATCCCTGCGTTCGTGGTCCTCCTGCTCGCCAGGCCCGGCTCGTTCTCCGGGACCGTCATCGCCGCGCTCTTCGTCGTCGCGCTGCAGGTCGTGCTGCGCCGCTTCTTCGCCGACACCGCCGCCGATGCGCTCTTCTACGTCGTCGTGCTCTTCGCCGTCGCCGTCCGTTCCACCTCGACAACCAGGAGGCTCCTGACATGGTCCACCCGATTCCTTCCCCGCGGCCGCGTCGCATGACCCGCCGCAACCGCCTCGCGCTCGGAGCGGTCCTCGCCGCGGGTGCCCTGCTCCTGACGAGTTGCGGGAGCAGCATCGGCGGGGCATCGACGCAGAGCGACGCCGCAGGCCCACTGAAAGTCGGCGTGATCGTCCCTGCGACCGGCAACATCTCGTCGGCCGGACTCGCTCTCAAGGCGGGCTTCGAGCTCGGCGTCGAGAAGATCAACGCCGAGGGCGGCGTGAACGGCAAGCCGATCGAGTACACCGTCGAGGACGACTCCTCGGACCCTGCGACGTCGACCCAGCTGGCGAAGAAGTACGTGCAGGCCGGCGACGTCTCGTTGCTGTTCGGCACCATCACGGGCGACACCGCCGCCGCGGTGGCCTCCGTCGCGAACTCCGCGAAGATCCCCTTCGCGACGTCGATCCTCGGCGATCCCGCGGTCTGCTCGCGCTACGCATGGGGCTTCGGAGAATCGACCGATCAGCTGCTCACGCCGATCGTCCCCGACCTGCTCGCGAAGTACGGGAAGCGCGTCGCGATCGTCGGCTCCGACTACAACTTCCCGCGGGACTATGCGGCGAGCGCGGAGAAGATCGTGACAGCCGCAGGGGGGACCGTGGTCGCGCAGGAGTTCAGCCCCCTGGGCACGACCGACTTCGAGTCGACCATCGGGCGTCTCAAGGCCGCCGCTCCCGACCTCGTGCTGTCCATGGTCGTCGGCGCCGACGCCATCGTGTTCACCAAGCAGGCACAGGCCTTCGGGCTCCTGACGCCCACGCTGGGCTACGAAGGAGCGCCGCTCGACGCCGACTACTACCCGGCCGTCGCGGATCAGGTCACGGGCCGAGAGCACGCGGTGCGCTGGAGCGACGGCTTCGCCGATGACGAGAGCAAGGCCTTCGTGGCGGCGTACCGAAAGAAGACCGGGTCTCAGGCGCCGATCCCGGAGGTCGCCGCGAACGCCTACTTCGCGATCCGGTTCATCGCCGCGGCCGCGAACGACGCCAAGGCCACAGCGCCCGCCGAGCTCAACACTGCGATCGCCGGCTTCCGTTTCGACTCCCCGCTCGGCAAGGGGACGCACTTCGCGGGTCCCGCGAACATCCTGCAGGCCACCATGTCGACGGTGACCATCGGCGCCGGCGGCGCCTATCCCGTCACGAAGGATCACGGCATGGTCGCCGACACCGAGACGACCTGCGGATGACCGCGTCGGCCCGCCGGGGGATCGGCGGTCTCGTCCGTCGCCCCGGCGCGATCCTCGTCGTCGTGGTCGTCCTGCTCGCGGTGCTCCCGTTCGGGCTCGCACCCTATGCGCTCGGCGTCGTCGCCCTCGGCCTCGTCTACGGGCTCTTCACCTACGGGCTGGATCTCTCCTGGGGGAGGGTGGGACTCATCAGCGTGGGACAGGCCGCGTTCTTCGGCCTCGGCGCCTACGCGCTCACGATCGGCGTCTCGCTCGGCGTCCCGTGGGTGCTGGCCGCTGCGCTGGGCGTCGTGTTCGCCGCCGGCATCGCGGGACTGATCGCGCAGATCGCGCTCGCGGTGAAGGGCGAGACCGCGGTGCCGCTCTTCATCCTCTTCACGCTCGGCATCAGCCAGCTCCTGCAGCGCGTCGCGACCTCGATGCCGGAGGTGACGGGCGGATCCAACGGGATGGTCGCGCCGACGCTCGACCTCGTCCCGACCTACTACCTTGTGCTCGCCGTCACCGTGATCGTGGTCGGGCTCACCTTCCGGTTCTTCGTGGCGGGGCGGCGCGGTGCGTTCCAGCTCGCGGTGCTCGTGAATCCCGCCAGGGCGGAGCACCTCGGCATCAGCGTGCGCGGGACGCAGACCGCGGCCTTCATGATCTCGGCCGCGGTCTCGGCCGTGGCAGGGGCGCTCTTCGCACCCGTCGCAGGCCTCGTCACCCCCGCGACCCTCGGGCTGGCGCTGTCGACCAGTGTCCTCACCTGGCTCGCAGTCGGCGGCAAGGGCTCGCTGATCGGCCCGTTCCTCGGCGCCGTGCTCCTTACGGTGGCCGCCCAGACTCTCGGCCGCACGTGGCAGAGCTGGTACGTCTTCGGGCTCGCGGCGCTCTTCATCCTGGTGGTGCGATTCGCTCCGGGCGGCGTGGCCGGCGGGGCGCGGCGCCTGCTCTTCGGCCGGTCGGAGGTGCTGCGCGTCCCCTCGGCCCGTCCGGTGCGCCGTCCGAGCGTACCGCCTCCCACCGACGCCCCGTTGCTGCAGGTGGAGGGCGTGGACCAGCGCTTCGGCAGGTCGAGCGTGCTGCAGGACATCTCGCTCACCGTCCGCAGCGGGCAATGCGTGGCGCTGATCGGACCGAACGGCGCGGGCAAATCCACCCTGCTCTCGGTGATCGCGGGACTGCTCCGCCCCTCGGCCGGACGAGTCCTGCTCCGCGGAGAGGACGTCACCCTCTACGGCGTCGACCGCCGGGCCAGGCTCGGCATCGGCCGGCTGTTCCAGGTGCCGAGCGTCTTCACCGCGCTCGCCGTCGCGGACAACCTCACCCTCGCCGCTCTCAGCGGCGGATCGGCCGACAGGGCACCCGCCGATGCCCGTCTCGCCGGCGAGCTGTCGATGGCCGAGCGGAGGCACCTCGAACTCGACATGGTGCTGCGGGGGCCCTCCGATCTCGTGCTGCTCGACGAACCGGCGGCGGGGCTCTCCCACGCCGATGCGCGGGCACTCGCTCAGCGCCTGCGCCGGGTCGTGGAGGACACCGGATGCGGGATGGTCGTCGTCGAGCACGACATGGAGATCGTGCGGGAGATCGCGGACCGCGTCGTGGTCCTGTCCAACGGCGCGATCATCGCTTCGGGGACCATGGACGAGATCGTCGCGCACGATGCCGTGCGCCATGCCTACCTGGGGAGCTGAGATGGTGCTTCACGCGCGGGGGATCGCCGGGGGATACGACGGCGTCCGGATCGTCGACGGCGTCGACCTCGAGGTCGGTGCCGGGGAGATCGTGGGACTGCTGGGCAGGAACGGGATGGGGAAGTCGACCCTGCTCGGAGCGCTCTTCGGGACGGTGGACCGCCTCAGCGGCGAGGTCGAGGTGGCAGGCCGAAGCCTCGCGGCGCGCAGCCCTGATCGGTCGGCCGCCGCAGGCGTCGCCTTCCTCCCCGAGGATCGCGGGGTGTTCCCGTCGCTGACCGTCGCCGAAAGTCTCCGGCTCGCCCGGCGCGGGTACCGGCCGGCGGTCGATCCGCTCGAGGTCTATCCCATGCTCCGAGAGCGGGCTGCGCAGCCGGCGGGAACGCTGTCCGGCGGCCAGCAGCAGCAGCTCGGGATCGCCCGCGCGATCCTCGCCGGATCGGCGCTCGTGTGCATCGACGAGCTCACCCACGGCCTGCAGCCGTCGATGGTGACGCGCACGTTCGCCGCGCTCCGCGCCGTCGCGGACTCCGGCGTGGGGGTGCTGTTCGTGGACCAGAACCCCGATCTCGTCGCGGCGTCCTGCGATCGGGTGCTCGTGATGGAGGCGGGGAGGATCGTGCTGGACCGGAGGGTCGAGGACGGGGTCGTCGAAGAGCTGCGGCGTCTGCTCGTGCTCAGCTGACCGCGTCCTCGGCCGCGCGCAGCTCGCGCGGGCTCCGTCCGAACCGTTGCCGGACGACCTTGCTGAGCCGAGAAGGGTCGCGGAAGCCCCATCGGCGCCCCACGGCGGCGAGCGGTTCGTCCCTGCTCGCGGTCTGCAGCTCCCGGCGCACCCCCTCCACCCGCCGCGCCAGCACGTGCTCGCCGACCGTGGTGCCGGCGCGACGGAAGACGCGGTGCAGGTAACTGACCGAGATGTGGTTCGCCTCGGCGATCCTCGCCGGGGTGAGGTCGGGGTCGGCGAGGCGTCCATCGATCCACTCCACGACACGGTCGTAGACCGCCTCCTCGGCGGAGCGGAGGGTTGGACGCCCGCCTCCTGCCTCCCTGACGCAATCGCGGAGCAGCGACAGTACGACATCGGCGAGCTCGAGCCGCAGTGGCGCGGGCAATGCTCCCCAGCGCTCCGGAACGCCGGCCAGGAGACCCGTCAGGATGCAGGCCGCGGCCGTGTCGGAGAGTGCCGCGGATCCCGCCACCGCCGACAGGTCCCGGTCGCTCGCACCCAGCGCGTCGACGTCCACGGCCAGGACGAGATACCGATAGGGGCCGACGAGGTCGAGGAAGAACGGCGCGGACCGGGAGTACAGCACCATGCTGCCCGGGCGCAGCGCGGTCTCGGTCCGGTTCTGCGCGAAGGTGCCGGAGCCCTCGAGGAGGATCCCGAGGAAGCGCGTGTCGATCGCGGTCGAGAACGCGAGCGGACGGACGCTGACCGAGTAGTCGTCCCTGATGTCGCAGCCGAGCAGGCGCCCGAGCGCCCAGGAGGATGAACGTGCGCGATAGGGATCCTCGTGAGGCCGGACGACCACCGCGTCGCCGGGCACGCGATCGCTCGGCGCATCGTCGAGGTAACCGCTGACGACGGCGCCGCCGAGGGTCGAGGTGATGTGCATGGCTCCGCCTTTCTCTTCGTCGAGAGGGAGCGCAGGGTGCCCGATCACTGTATCTCAGGATGCCTGCCATTCGGTTCGGCAGCCTGTCTGCGAGCGGTCATCCGGTGCGGGCCACGGAGATCGCTCCCGCCGTCTCGACGCATGGTGCCCGTATCTGTACCACTGTCCGGGCAGGCGGTACACTCGTGATATGGCCACCACACTCCCGCGGATCCAGGTGACGCAGACTCCAGAGCTCGCCGCGGGGCTCGAATTGGCGGAGAAGGAGTGGCCGGGCGCCTCCCGGTCCGAACTCGTCGCGCGTCTTGCAGTGGCGGGGAGCGAGACCCTGGCTGCGAAGCGAGCAGCTCGCCGATCCGAGCGGCGCAAGGTGCTGGAGGAGACGCGGGGGAAGTTCAACTACCCGCCCAACTACCTCGATGACCTCCGGAAGGAATGGCCGGAGTGATCGTCGTCGATGCGAGCGTGCTGATCGCCTGGTGGACGCCAGGAGATCAGCACGCGGACCTTGCCGCTGAGATCCTCGATACTGAGGAGGATCTGATTCTGCATCCGGTCACGCTCGCCGAGACGCTCGTATGGCCGGTTCGCGAGGGGCGTGAGGACGAGGCGGTGCGGGACATCGTCCGGTTGGGGATCGATCGGCACGTCCCGCTGCTCGATGAGCCGCTCGATGTCGCGCGCCTCCGTGGCACGACGAAGCTCAGACTGCCCGGCACCTACGTGCTCGCCACCTCGATCGAACTCGACGCGACTCTCGCCACCTTCGACCGGCGTCTCGCCGATGCCGCCCGCGAGCGCGGCGTCGCCGTCGTGGTGGCGCAGCAGGACCGGGTAGACTGAGGCAATACTTCGAAGCAACCTTTAACACCGTCCCGTGAGGCGGAGAAGGGAGCCGGCAGATGAGCGCACGTATCGTGCTGCAGGAAGCCGACATCAGGCGCGCCTTGACGCGCATCGCCCACGAGATCCTCGAATCCAACCGGGGAGCGGAGGACCTGATCCTCCTGGGCATCCCCACCCGCGGGGTCCCGCTCGCCGAGCGCCTCGCGATGCTGATCACGGAGATCGCACAGATCGCGGTCCCGGTCGGATCTCTCGACGTCACGCTCTTCCGCGATGACCTCGCGAAGCACCCGACGCGATCGCCGCATCGCACGCACATCCCCGCCGGCGGCATCGACGGGAAGACCGTCGTCCTGGTCGACGACGTGCTCTTCTCCGGCCGCAGCATCCGAGCCGCCCTCGACGCACTGCAGTCCATCGGCCGCCCCGCCGTGGTGCGACTCGCGATCCTCGTCGACCGCGGGCACCGCGAGCTGCCGATCCGCCCCGACTTCGTGGGCAAGAACATCCCCTCGTCCCGCGCCGAGCGCGTCAACGTGCGCCTGCGCGAGGACGACGGCGAGGAGTACGTCTCGATCGAGGGAGGCGACGAATGAGGCATCTGCTCGACACCAGGACGCTCGCCCGTGAGGATGCGATGCGCATCCTCGACATCGCCGAGGACATGGCGGACACCCAGTCCCGCGAGGTCAAGAAGCTGCCGACGCTGCGCGGCAAGACCGTGGTGAACCTCTTCTTCGAGGACTCCACCCGCACGCGCATCTCGTTCGAGGCCGCCGCCAAGCGCCTCTCCGCCGACGTGATCAACTTCGCCGCGAAGGGATCCAGCGTCTCCAAGGGCGAGAGCCTCAAGGACACGGCCCAGACGCTGGAGGCGATCGGCGCCGATGCCGTCGTCGTGCGGCATCCCGCATCCGGCGCCCCGCGCACGCTCGCCACGAGCGGCTGGATCTCGGCCGGTGTCGTGAACGCCGGCGACGGCACGCACGAGCACCCCACCCAGGGCCTGCTCGACGCCTACACGATCCGCAAGCGCCGCTTCGGCGCGGACAGCCGGGGCCGCGACCTCAGCGGGGTGCGCGTCGTGATCGTCGGCGACGTGCTCCACTCCCGCGTGGCGCGCTCCAACGTGTGGCTGCTGTCGACGCTCGGCGCGGAGGTCACCCTGGTCACCCCGCCGACGCTGATCCCGCAGGACGTCACCGGCTGGCCGGCGCGAGTTCTGTACGACCTCGACGCCGCGCTGGCTGAGGAGCCGGACGCCGTCATGATGCTGCGGATCCAGCTCGAGCGCATGCATGCGGCCTTCTTCCCCTCCGAGCGCGAGTACACCCGCCGGTGGGGCCTGGACGCGGCGCGGCTGCGGCGGCTGCCCGACGATACGATCGTGATGCACCCCGGTCCGATGAACCGCGGACTGGAGATCTCCTCCGACGCCGCCGATTCCGCCCGCTCCACCGTGCTGGAGCAGGTCACGAACGGCGTGTCCGTGAGGATGGCGGCGCTGTATCTGCTGCTGGCGGGGGAGCGCCCCGAGCCGGACAGAGCAGGGGCGAGCGCTGCGACCGAGGAGTTCGAGATGAATCGAGGAGACCGATGACCGAGAGCCTGCTTTTCCGAGGCGCGAAGATCCTCGGCGCCGATTCCGCGGACATCCTCGTCCAGGACGGGCGGATCGCCGAGGTCGGATCCGGCCTCTCCGCCACCGGAGCGCGCGTCATCGACGCCGACGGGCTGGTCGCTCTGCCCGGGCTGGTGGATCTGCACACGCACCTGCGCGAGCCCGGCTACGAAGCCAGCGAGACCGTGCTGTCCGGCACCCGAGCGGCGGCAGCCGGTGGCTTCACCGCCGTGTTCGCGATGCCGAACACGTCGCCCGTCGCCGACTCGGCCGGTGTGGTCGAGCAGGAGCTCGCCCTCGGCGAGGCCGCCGGCTACGCCACGGTGCAGCCGATCGGCGCCGTCACCGTCGGCCAGAAGGGCGAGCGACTCGCCGAGCTGGGCGCGATGGCCTCCTCGCGCGCGAACGTCCGCGTCTTCAGCGACGACGGCTTCTGCGTGTGGGATCCGCTCATCATGCGCCGCGCGCTCGAATACGTGAAGGCCTTCGGCGGCGTGATCGCGCAGCACGCGCAGGATCCGCGGCTCACCGAGGGCGCCCAGCTGAACGAGGGCGCCGTCTCCGCGGAGCTCGGCCTCGCGGGCTGGCCCGCCGTCGCCGAGGAGTCGATCATCGCGCGCGACATCCTGCTCGCCGAGCACGTCGGATCCCGGCTGCACGTCTGCCACCTCTCCACGGCCGGCTCGGTCGAGCTGATCCGCTGGGCGAAGAAGCGCGGAGTGGCGGTGACCGCCGAGGTCACCCCGCACCACCTGCTGCTGACCGACGAGCTGGCCCGCGGCTATGACGCGCGGTTCAAGGTCAACCCGCCGCTGCGGACCCAGGAGGACGTGCTCGCGGTGCGCGAGGGCCTCGCCGACGGCACGATCGACATCGTCGCGACGGACCACGCCCCGCACCCGAGCGAGGCGAAGGCCTGCGAGTGGCAGGCCGCCGCCAACGGCATGGTGGGACTCGAGTCCGCACTGCGGGTCGTGCACCAGGCGATGGTGCAGACGGGCCTGCTGGACTGGACGGATGTGGCGCGCGTCATGAGCTCCGCTCCGGCGCGGATCGGCTCCCTCGCCGGCCACGGCACGCCGATCACCGCCGGGCAACCGGCGGAGTTCGCGCTCTACGACGCCGACGCGGTCGGCGTCTTTGCCGAGTCGGATCTGCACGGGCAGAGCACGAACTCGCCGTACCTCGGCCGCGACCTGCCGGGCAAGGTCCTCTGGACGGTGCACCACGGATACGTGACGCTCGAGGACGGCGTGCTGGCCGAGCAGGGAGCGCGCTCGTGAACCAGCAGCTCGCCGGAACCGTCGTCCTCGCGGTCGCCCTGCTGCTGATCCTCGGCGGCGTGCTCGCCTGGCGTGCACGGCTGCGTCGGGACTCCGGCCTCACGGCTCCGCTCGGCGTGCCGGAGCACGCGGAGGTGCAGGCCCGTTACGAGACGCTCTACGTCGCGACGACCAAGCACGACCACTCGCTCGAGCGCCTCGCCGTCCGTCCTCTCGTGTACCGCGCCCGCGGTGAACTCACTATCACCGACCGCGGCGCGGCGCTGAGCCTCGACGGCTCGCCGACCGTGTTCCTCGCATCGTCGCGGCTGATCGGCGCGGACCGGGCGACCGTCACGATCGACCGGGTCGTCGAACCGGGCGGCCTCATCCGCCTCGTCTGGCGCACGGACGAAGGCACCGTCGTCGACAGCTATCTGCGCATCACCGGTGACATCGGGAACACCGATGCCTCCGGCGCCGCGCTCACCGACCTCCAGCGACTCATCAGCTCGCAGCGCCCCGACGCTGCCTCCGAGACAGGAGAATCCGCATGACCCTTCCCCACGACTCCGCCGTGCTCGTCCTCGAGGACGGCACGCGCCACGTCGGGCGCGCCTACGGCGCCCGCGGCACCACCCTGGGCGAGGTCGTCTTCGCGACCGGCATGTCCGGCTACCAGGAGACCCTCACCGACCCGTCCTACGCGGGTCAGATCGTGCTGCAGACGGCGCCGCACATCGGCAACACCGGGATGAACGACGAGGACCCCGAGTCCCGGCGCATCTGGGTCGCCGGGTACATCGTGCGCGACCCCTCGCGGGTCGTGTCGAACTGGCGTGCGAACACGTCTCTCGACGAGACCCTGGTGCGCGACGGGATCGTCGGCATCAGCGGCATCGACACGCGTGCGGTGACCCGCCACATCCGCTCCGCCGGATCCATGCGCGGCGGCATCTTCTCCGGCGCGGACGCCGCGCTGGACGCCGACGAGCAGCTGCGCCGCGTGACCGAGGCGCCGGAGATGGCCGGCCAGAACCTGTCCGCCGCCGTCTCCGTCGAGCACGCGGAGGTCACGCCGGCGACGGGGGAGCGGATCGGCAACCTCGCCGTGCTCGACCTCGGCGTCAAGCAGTCCACGCTCGACAACCTCGCCGCGCGGGGATTCGACGTGCATGTGCTGCCGCAGTCCTCCACGTTCGCCGACATCGCGGCCGTCGATCCGGTCGCCGTCTTCTACTCGAACGGCCCCGGCGACCCCTCAGCGTCCGACGCGCAGGTCGCGGTGCTCCGCGAGGTGCTCGACGCCGGCCTGCCGTACTTCGGGATCTGCTTCGGCAACCAGCTGTTCGGCCGCGCTCTCGGGCTCGGCACCTACAAGCTCACCTTCGGCCACCGCGGCATCAACCAGCCGGTGCTCGACAAGGCCACCGGCCGGGTCGAGATCACCGCGCACAACCACGGCTTCGCGGTCGAGGCCCCCATCGAGGGCTCCTTCGACAGCCCGCACGGCTACGGCAAGGTCGAGGTCAGTCACGTGGGCCTCAACGACCAGGTGGTCGAGGGGCTCCGCGCCCTCGACATCCCGGCGTTCTCGGTGCAGTACCACCCCGAGGCCGCCGCCGGCCCGCACGACGCCAACTACCTCTTCGACAGATTCCGTGACACCGTCGTCGCCCACCTCTCCCTGAAGGACAGCAAGTAATGCCCAAGCGCGACGACATCCACTCCGTCCTCGTCATCGGATCCGGTCCGATCGTCATCGGTCAGGCCTGCGAGTTCGACTACTCCGGCACCCAGGCCTGCCGCGTCCTGCGCGAGGACGGTGTCCGCGTCATCCTCGTGAACTCCAACCCGGCCACGATCATGACCGACCCGGACTTCGCGGACGCGACCTACATCGAGCCGATCACCCCCGAGGTCATCGAGACCATCATCGCCAAGGAGAAGCCTGACGCGATCCTGCCGACCCTGGGCGGTCAGACGGCGCTGAACGCGGCCATGGCGCTGCATGAGCGCGGGATCCTGGAGAAGTACGGCGTCGAGCTCATCGGCGCCAAGGTCGACGCGATTCAGAAGGGCGAGGACCGCCAGATCTTCAAGCAGCTCGTGCTCGATGCGGGCGCCGACGTCGCCGCGTCCGTGATCTGCCACACGATGGACGAGCTGCTCGAAGGCGCGGAGAAGCTCGGCTATCCGCTGGTCGTCCGCCCGTCCTTCACGATGGGCGGGCTCGGATCCGGTTTCGCCTACGACGAGCAGGACCTGCGCCGCATCGGCGGCGCCGGCCTGCACGACTCGCCGACCACCGAGGTGCTCCTGGAGGAGTCGATCCTCGGCTGGAAGGAGTACGAGCTCGAGCTCATGCGCGACACCGCGGACAACACGGTGGTCGTCTGCTCGATCGAGAACGTCGACCCGGTCGGCGTGCACACCGGCGACTCCATCACGGTCGCCCCGGCGCTCACGCTCACCGACCGCGAGTACCAGAACCTCCGTGACATCGGCATCGACATCATCCGCGCCGTCGGCGTGGACACCGGCGGCTGCAACATCCAGTTCGCCGTGAACCCGGAGAACGGCCGCGTCATCGTCATCGAGATGAACCCGCGGGTGTCCCGTTCCTCGGCGCTCGCGTCGAAGGCGACCGGCTTCCCGATCGCGAAGCTCGCGGCCAAGCTGGCCCTCGGCTACCGACTGGACGAGATCCCGAACGACATCACCGGCGTGACCCCGGCGAGCTTCGAGCCCACGCTCGACTACGTCGTGGTCAAGGCGCCGCGGTTCGCGTTCGAGAAGTTCCCCGCCGCGGACGCCACGCTCACGACGACCATGAAGTCGGTCGGCGAGGCGATGGCGATCGGACGCAACTACACGACCGCGCTGCAGAAGGCGCTCCGCTCGCTCGAGAAGCGCGGATCCTCCTTCCACTGGGGTCCCGAGGACCGCAGCGTCGACGAGCTCCTCGAGATCTCGAAGACGCCGACCGACGGCCGGATCGTCGTGCTGCAGCAGGCGCTGCGCAAGGGCGCCACGATCGAGCAGGCGTTCGAGGCCACCGCGATCGACCCGTGGTTCATCGACCAGATGGTGCTCATCAACGAGGTCGCGGAGCAGATCCGTACGGCCCCCGAGCTCGACGCCGATACGATCCGGCTCGGCAAGGACCACGGCTTCTCCGACGCGCAGTTCGCCGAGCTCCGCGGCATCGGCGAGGCCGAGGTCCGGGGGGTCCGGCACGGGCTCGGCATCCGCCCGGTCTACAAGACCGTCGACACCTGCGCGGGAGAGTTCCCCGCGCTCACGCCGTACCACTACTCCAGCTACGACAGCGAGACCGAGGTCACGCCGTCCGAGCGCACCAAGGTCGTCATCATCGGCTCCGGCCCGAACCGCATCGGCCAGGGCGTCGAGTTCGACTACTCGTGCGTGCACGCCTCCTTCGCGCTCTCGGACGCCGGCTTCGAAACCGTGATGGTCAACTGCAACCCTGAGACCGTGTCCACCGACTACGACACCTCCGACCGGCTCTACTTCGAGCCGCTCACCCTGGAGGACGTTCTCGAGGTGCTGCACGCCGAAGCGCAGAGCGGCACCATCCTCGGCGTCGTCTGCCAGCTCGGCGGACAGACCCCGCTCGGGCTCGCGAAGGGCATCGAGGCGGCCGGCTACACGGTGCTCGGCACGAGCCCCGAGGCGATCGACCTCGCCGAGGAGCGCGAGCTGTTCTCGCGTCTGCTCGACGAGGCCGGCCTCGTCGCTCCGCGCAACGGCACGGCCATCGACGTGGACGGCGCCGTCGCGGTGGCCGAGGAGATCGGCTACCCGGTGCTGGTGCGCCCGAGCTTCGTGCTCGGCGGGCGCGGCATGGAGATCGTCTACGACACCCCTGCGCTGCGCGACTACTTCGTGCGCACGGCGGGCGAGGTCATCATCGAGGAGGGCAAGCCCCTGCTCGTGGATCGCTTCCTGGACGACGCGATCGAGATCGACGTGGATGCGCTCTACGACGGAACAGAGCTCTACATCGGCGGCGTCATGGAGCACCTCGAGGAGGCCGGCATCCACTCCGGCGACTCGAGCTGCACCCTGCCGCCGGTCTCGCTCGGACGCACCGACATCGACCGGGTGCGCGAGGCGACGCTCGCGATCGCCGAGGGCGTGGGCGTGCGGGGCCTGCTGAACGTGCAGTTCGCGATCAGTGCCGGCGTGCTCTACGTGATCGAGGCGAACCCGCGTGCGAGCCGCACCGTGCCGTTCGTGTCGAAGGCGCTGGGGATCCCGCTCGCGAAGGCGGCGAGCCGCATCCTGTCCGGAACCACGATCGCCGCGCTCAAGGACGAGGGCCTGCTGCCTGAGAACGACGGGTCCCGTGTGCCGCTGGGCTCGCCGGTCTCGGTCAAGGAGGCCGTGCTGCCCTTCAAGCGGTTCCGCACGGCGGACGGCCGCATCGTCGACTCCGTGCTCGGCCCCGAGATGCGCTCGACCGGTGAGGTCATGGGAATCGACCGCGACTTCCCGACCGCGTTCGCGAAGAGCCAGGCCGCGGCGTACGGCGGAACGCCGACCTCCGGCACCGTGTTCATCTCGGTCGCCGACGCCGACAAGCGCGCCGTGATCCTGCCCGCGCACCGGCTGCACCAGCTCGGGTTCACGATCGTGGCGACCACGGGCACCGCGGAGATCCTCTCGCGCAACGGCATCCCGGTGACCGTCGTCGAGAAGTACAGCGAGACCCAGACGAGCGGCGAGACGAACATCGTCGACCTGATCGACCAGGGCGCGATCGACATCATCGTGAACACGCCGTCCGGCGGCGCCGCACGTGCCGACGGCTACGAGATCCGCGCGGCCGCGGTCGCCGCGGACAAGGCGCTGTTCACCACGATCGCGACGCTGGGCGCCGCCGTGAGCGGGATGGACGCGGCGGACAAGGGCTTCGAGGTCCGCAGCCTCCAGGAGTACGCCCAGGACCGGTTGGCGCGCGCGTGACCGTGACCTCGTTCGGATCGCGGCTGCGCCGGGCGCTCGACGCGTACGGCCCGCTGTGCGTGGGCATCGACCCGCACGAGGCGCTGCTGGACGCCTGGGGGCTGCCCCAGACGTCCGACGGCGTGCGTGCGTTCGGACTCGCCACGGTCGAGGCCGCCGCGGGGCGCGTCGGGATGGTCAAGCCGCAGGTGTCGTTCTTCGAGCGCTTCGGATCCCGCGGCTTCGCCGCGCTCGAAGACGTGATGTCGGCGGCGCGTGCGGCGGGTCTCCTGGTCGTCGCCGACGCGAAGCGCGGCGACATCGGCACGACCATGGCCGGCTACGCGCAGGCGTGGCTCGAGCCGGGCGCACCGCTCGAAGCCGATGCGCTCACGATCAGCCCCTACCTCGGCGGCGGGTCGCTCGCCGAGGCGATCACGCGGGCGCTGCCTGCGGGCAAGGGCGTCTTCGTGCTCGCCGCGACGAGCAACCCCGAAGGCGCGCCGGTGCAGCAGGCGCTCGTCCCCGCGGCGCTCGCGACGACCCAGGGGGAGACCACCGCGCTGCGCATCACCCGGGACGTGACGGCCTACGACGCGTCGGAGAGCGGGCTCGGATCCGTCGGCCTCGTGATCGGGGCGACCATCGACCGGGCCGGATTCGCCCTGGACGACGACACGCTGCGCACGGTGCCGTTGCTCGCGCCCGGATTCGGCGCGCAGGGCGCGACGCCCGCGGATCTGCGTGCGAGATTCGGTACGCTGGCAGGTAACGTCCTGGCTTCCGAAAGCCGGAGCATCCTGTCCGCTGGTCCGGACCGGATCGCAGCGACGATCGAAGAGCGCGCCGCGCGCTACCAGGAGGTCATGGGTGGTTGAACCGGCAGGGCGCGCAGTCCCCGAGGTCGATCGTGTCGCCGCTGCGCGCCGAGCGGTCGAGCGCCGCCGCGCGCGGGCGTCGCTGAAGCGCGATCTGACCATGCGGGTGATCGCTCCGCAGGACGTTCTGGCCGCAGCCGCGGCCGACCCGCTCTCGACGGCGGGGACACTGCGCGTGCCGGACTTCCTGACCGCTCTGCCGGCGATCGGCGCCGGCAAGCGCGATCGCATCCTCGCCGACCTGCAGATCTCGCCGGTCAAGCGACTCGGAGGCCTCGGATCCCGCCAGCAGCTCGCGCTGCGCCAGTGGGTCGACGCCCGGTTCCCCCAGTCCGCGCCGCGCGAGGGCCGCAGCCGCCTGCTCGTGCTCGCGGGGCCGACCGCGGTCGGCAAGGGCACGGTTGCGGCGCACATCCGCGAGAACCACCCCGAGATCCATCTGTCCGTGTCGGCGACCACGCGCGCTCCTCGTCCGGGGGAACAGGACGGTGTGCACTACTTCTTCGTCGACGACGCCGAGTTCGACCGCATGATCGCGACGGACGAGCTGCTCGAGTATGCGACCGTGCACAACCGGTTCCGCTACGGCACTCCGCGCAGGCCGATCGACGCGGCGCTGGCCGAGGGCAAGACGGTGCTGCTGGAGATCGATCTGCAGGGCGCACGGCAGGTGCGCGCGGCGGATCCCTCCGCGAACCTCGTGTTCCTGCTGCCCCCGTCCTGGGACGAACTCGTGCAGCGGCTGGTCGGCCGGGGCACGGAGGACGCGGAGGAACGCACCAGGCGCCTGCGCACCGCGAAGGTCGAATTGGCCTCTCAGTCCGAGTTCGATCACCGTGTCGTGAACGAGGACGTCGCCACGGCCGCCCGAGAGGTCGTAGAATTGTCCTCGGCGTCTGCGCGCTGACCGCTTTCCCGGTCCCTGAGCTCGTCGAAGGGTCCTGAGCCGGTCCGAGGGCCGGTGCGCACGCCCGAATTCTTCGCGACGCGCGTCGCAGAACATCCCACCAACAGGAGGTCCACCATGGCCGGACACAACAACGGCATCATCGACCCGCCCATCGACAACCTGCTCGACCGCGTCGAGTCCAAGTACGAGCTCGTCATCTACGCGTCCAAGCGCGCGCGTCAGATCAACGACTACTACTCCGACCTGCACGAGGGCAACCTGTTCGACAACGTGGGTCCGCTGGTCGACTCCTCGGTCGAGGACAAGCCGTTGACCATCGCGCTGCACGAGATCAACGAGGACAAGCTCCGCATCCGCCACGCGGAGTGAGCTGACCCTCCGGAGCCGCCGTCATCCCTTCCGTGGATGTCGGCGGCTCCGTTCATACTGGGCTCGGGCGCACCGCCCGGCTGCCTGGGGTGCATCCCGCCCCACCCGACCTTCCTCCACACCAAGGAGCACCGATGAGCGCGCTGCGTCTGTTCACCTCCGAGTCCGTCACCGAGGGGCACCCCGACAAGATCTGCGACCAGATCTCCGACTCGATCCTGGACGGCCTGCTCACGGTGGACACCGGGGCGCGCGTCGCCGTGGAGACGCTCGTGACGACCGGCCTCGTGCACGTCGCGGGCGAGATCCGCACCTCCGGCTACGTCGACATCCCGACGATCGTGCGCGATGTCGTCAACGGGATCGGCTACACCTCCAGCGAAACCGGGTTCGACGGCTCCTCGTGCGGCGTGAGCGTCTCGGTGGGGGAGCAGTCGGCCGACATCGCGAGCGGCGTGGACCAGGCGCGCGAGCACCGCGAAGGCGGCTCGTCGGATCCCAGGGACCTCCTGGGCGCCGGTGACCAGGGCATCATGTTCGGCTTCGCGACGACCGAGACGCCGCAGCTCATGCCGATGGCGGCGTGGACCGCGCATCGCCTCGCGGAGCGGTTGACCGAGGTGCGCCGCGACGGCACGCTGCCGTTCCTGCGCCCCGACGGCAAGACCCAGGTGACGCTCGGCTACGACGGCTTCACTCCGAAGACGGTCGACGCGGTGGTGCTGTCCACCCAGCACAACCCGGAGATCTCGCAGGAGGAGCTCAAGGCGCTCGTCCGCGAGCACGTGATCGATCCCGTGCTCGCCACGACGGGCCTCGATCTCGACGGCGTCACGCACTACATCAACCCGGCCGGCCCCTTCGTCACCGGTGGCCCGAAGGGCGATGCGGGCCTCACCGGCCGCAAGATCATCATCGACACCTACGGCGGGGCGGCACGGCACGGCGGAGGCGCCTTCAGCGGCAAGGACCCGTCCAAGGTCGACCGCTCCGGCGCCTACGCCATGCGCTGGGTCGCCAAGAACGCGGTCGCGGCGGGTCTCGCCGATCGGCTCGAGGTGCAGGTCGCGTACGCGATCGGCGTCGCGCAGCCCGTGGGACTGTACGTGGAGACGTTCGGCACCGGCAAGGTCGACGACGAGACGATCACCCGCGCGATCCGCTCGGTCTTCGACCTGCGCCCGCAGGCGATCATCGAGGAGCTCGATCTGCTGCGCCCGATCTACGCCGCCACGGCGGCCTACGGGCACTTCGGCCGCGAGCTGCCGACGTTCACCTGGGAGCAGACGACGCGCGCGGACGACCTGCGCCGCGCCGCCGGCCTCTGATCGACCCCGCTCACCCGCAAGCTCCGCTCGTGCCACGGCCGATCGCCCGCGTGCTGCTGGACTCGCCGGTCCCGCAGCTGGATCGGCTGTTCGACTACGCCATCCCGGCTGAGCTGATCGACGACGCGATGCCGGGGGTGCGGGTGCGGGTGCCGCTCCGCTCGGCCGGACGACTCATCGACGCCTACGTGGTCGAGCTCGACACCGAGGACGACGACACCAGGACCCTCGCCGAGGTCGACGCCGTGGTGTCGCGCGCGCAGGTGCTGCCGGAGCAGCTTTGCACGCTCGCCCGCCGCGTGGCCGATCGCGCCGCCGGCAGCGCCTCGGACGTGCTCCGGTTGATCGTGCCCAAGCGCCAGGTGCGCGTGGAGAAGGCATGGCTCGCGGCCCGGGCCGCTGACGATGCGACCCAGGAAGCGGACGACGCCCCGCGGGATCCGGACGCCGTCGCCGCCGTCTCGCCGATAGTGCCAGTGCTCCCCGCCGTCTCCGACACGATCGCCCAGTACGAGGGCCTCGCCGACGCGCTCGCGGATTCCGCGCGGGCTGCCGTGGAGGCGATTCCGCGACTGGCCCCCGACGGATTGCCGGAGTGGACCAGGCTGCTGGCCGCCGCGGCCGCGCGCACCATCGCCGACGGCGCCTCGGCGATCCTGGTCGTGCCGGACTACCGCGACCTCGATCTGCTCCTCGCCGCGCTCGATGTGCTCGCACCTGAGGCCCCCGTCGCACGGCTGGACTCCCGCCAGACCAATCCCGACCGGTATCGCGCGTATCTCCGCACTCTCGAGGACGCGCCGTGCATCGTCGTCGGCAACCGCTCCGCCGCGTACGCCCCCGTGCGGGCGGGGCTGGTGGCGCTCTGGGACGACGGCGACAGCCTGCTCGGCGAGCCGCTCGCACCCGGCGTGCATGCGCGCGACGTCGCCCTGCTGCGACAGGAGCAGGAGGGATCGGCCCTGCTCTTCGCGGGCCACACCCGCACGACGGACGTCGAGCGCCTGGTCGAGAGCGGATGGATCCGTGCGATCACGGCGGCACGACGGCGGCTGCCGCGGATCGTTCTGGACACCACGGAGGATCTGGACCGCCGCGGTCAGCGCCTGCCGTCCAGGGCCTTCCTGACGGCCCGGGAGGCCGCGGCGACCGGCCCCGTGCTGCTGCAGGTCGCCCGGCCCGGCTTCTCGCCGACTCTGGTGTGCGCGTCATGCCGCGCCCCGGCGCGCTGCACATCCTGCGGGGGACCGCTCGGCGCCGCGCACCGCGGGGCGACCCCCGTGTGCGCCTGGTGCGGACGCGGTGCGCGGCAGTGGGCCTGCGGCTCCTGCGGCGGCGAGACCGTGCGACTGGCCGCGTCCGGCAGCGAACGGACGGCGGAGGAACTGGGGCGCGCGTTCCCCGGCATCAGGGTGATCGTCGCGGACGGCAACCACCCGGTCGAACGGGTCGACGCGAAGCCCGCGCTGGTCGTCGCGACGCGGGGCGCCGAGCCCCTGGCCGAGGGCGGCTATCGCGCGGTCGTGCTGCTCGACGGCTCCCGAATGCTGCAGGCGCCCGAACTGCGGATCGGCGAGTCCTGCCTGCGCTGGTGGTCGAACGCGGCGGCTCTGGCCGCCCCCGGAGCGCCGATCCATCTCGTCGGCGTCGACGGCGCGGTCGCCCGCGCCCTCGCCACGTGGTCCCAGGCGTCGTACGCCCGTGCGGAGCTCGTCGAACGCGCGCCGCTGCGCATGCCTCCCTCCGTCAGGGTCGCGCAGCTCGAGGGCACGGGCGCGGGGGTCCGCCGTGCTCTCGATGACATCGCGGCGCTCCAGCTTCCGCCGGACGCCGTGCTCGGACCCGTGCCGATCGAGGGCGACGACGACGGACGGGAACGCGCGCTCGTGCGCTTCCCCTACGCCGAGGGCGCGCGCGTGGCCGGCACGCTCCGGGCCGCCGTCGTGGCCGAGGCCATGGGCCGCCGCCGGGCCCGCGGCAAGACCCTACGGACTACGCTCTCGGTGAGGCTCGACGTCACCGAACCCGACCTCTGACCCACCCGAACCGCGCCGTTCGTCTCGAACATCCCGCAGCACCTTCGAAGGACCCCCATGCGTCTCGTCTTCGCCGGAACCCCGGCGGCCGCCGTGCCCACCCTCCGTCGCCTCGCCGGCGAGCACGAGATCGTCGCGGTCGTGACGCGTCCCGACGCCCCGCTCGGGCGCAAGCGGATCCTCACGCCGTCGCCGGTCGCCCAGGAGGCCGAGGCGCTCGGGATCCCGATCATCAAGGCCGCGCGACTGGATGAGGAGGCCACGGGGCGGATCTCCGCGCTGCGCCCCGAGCTCGGCGTCATCGTCGCCTACGGCGGCCTCGTGCGCGAACCGCTCCTGAGCGCGCCGGAGCACGGCTGGATCAACCTGCACTTCTCGCTGCTGCCCGCCTGGCGCGGAGCCGCCCCGGTGCAGCGGGCGCTCATCGCGGGCGATGCCGAGCTCGGCGCCACCGTGTTCCAGCTCGTGCCGGCGCTCGACGCCGGGGACGTGCACGTGATGCGCGCGTATCCGGTCGCGGGCGACGCCACCGCCGACGATGTGCTCGCCTCGCTCGCCGTGGACGGCGCCGAGCTCACGGCGGAGGCGGCCTCCGCGATCGCCGACGGCAGCGCCCGCCCGCTGCCGCAGCAGGGCGACGCCACGCACGCCGCGAAGCTCGCCCTCGACGACGGGCGCCTGGACTGGACCGAATCCGCGGACGCCGTATTCGCCCGCTACCGCGGGGTGACGACCGAGCCGGGTGCGCACACGACCTGGGACGGCGCACCGCTCAAGGTGCGCGAGCTCGCGCGGGCGGAGGATGCGGACCTGCTTCCGCCGGGCAGGCTGCGCGGGATCAAGGGCGGAGTGCTCGTCGGCACCGGCACCGTGCCGCTGCTGCTCGTGCGCGTGCAGCCCGCGGGCAAGGCCGCGATGGCGGCGTCCGACTGGTTCCGCGGCCTGCGGGTCGCCGACGGCGCGACCGTGGAGCTCGATGCGGCCTCCTCGCGCAGCGAGGGGAACGAGGCACGATGAGCGGGCAGGGACGGCAGAACCGCGACGACCGTCGGGGTCCGCAG
Source organism: Microbacterium sp. MYb64 (assembly GCF_002979495.1). Lineage (NCBI taxonomy): Bacteria > Bacillati > Actinomycetota > Actinomycetes > Micrococcales > Microbacteriaceae > Microbacterium > Microbacterium sp. MYb64. The sequence goes on from NZ_PCOW01000005.1 coordinate 51,424, forward strand.
CGACGCGCGGACGGGCAGGGCGGACCGCGTCGGGAGAGCACGGGAGGAACATCGCATCGTGCACCGTCGCGGGGTGCGCGTCCCCGTGACGTGCAGCCTGCGCGCCGCGTCGCCTACGACGTGATCCGCGCTGTCAGCACCTCCGACGCCTACGCGAACCTGCTGCTGCCCGGCGCGATCAGGGAGGCGGCGCTCTCCAGCGCGGATGCGGCCCTCGCGACCGAGCTCGCCTACGGGACCCTGCGCCGTCTCGGCACCTACGACGCGATCATCGCGCAGGCGGCCGGCCGGGACATCGCCGACATCGATCCGCCCGTGCTCGACGCCCTGCGCCTCGGGACGCACCAGATTCTCGCGACCCGTGTGGCGACCCACGCCGCGGTCAACGAGTCGGTGAACCTCGTCGCGCTGCATGCGGGCCGTGGGGCCTCCGGTTTCGCGAACGCGGTGCTCCGCTCCGTCGCCGCGCGCACGCAGGAGGAGTGGCTCGATGCGGTCACGGCCGCGGCGCGCTCGGACGACGAGCGCCTCGGACTCCGTTTCGCCCACCCGGTGTGGATCATCCGCGCCCTGCGCCGTGCCCTCGCGGCCGAGGGCCGGGAGGAGGAGCTCGAGGCGCTCCTCGCCGCCGACAATGCCGCGCCCGAGGTCACGCTCGTCGCCCTGCCAGGGCTCGCGGAGCCGCAGGAGCCCCGGCGGCCGTATGCGGCGACGGCGTTCGGATCCGCAGGGGGAGACCCCGGAGCGGTCGTCGCCGCGAACAAGGGGCGCGTGCGCGTGCAGGACGAGGGCTCGCAGCTCGTCGCACTCGCTCTCGTCGGCGCACAGCCGGTCACGGCGGGGGAGCGCTGGCTGGACCTCTGCGCCGGCCCCGGCGGCAAGACCGCGCTGCTCGCCGCGGAGGCTCTGCGCAGCGGCGCGACACTCGATGCGAACGAGGTGGTGCCGGCCAGGGCGGGGCTGGTCCGCAAGGCCGTCGCCTCCGTGCCGCTGCATGTGGACGTGGCCGAGGAGGACGGTCGCGTCCTCGCCGTCGACCGCCCCGGCGCCTACGACCGGATCCTGCTCGACGCACCCTGCACCGGGCTCGGAGCGCTCCGGCGCCGGCCGGAGGCGCGCTGGCGGAAGACGGCGGCCGATGTCCCCGAACTCGCCGCTCTTCAGGAGGGGCTGCTCGCAGCCGCGCTCGAAGCGCTCAAGCCCGGAGGCATCCTCGCCTACGTGACGTGCTCGCCGCACCTCGCCGAGACCGCCGCGGTGGTGCAGTCCGTGCTCCGCGACAGGGAGGACGTGCAGGAGCTCGACGCCCGCGAGGCGGTCCGCGCCGTGTCGGAACAGCCGATCGACCTGCCGGAGCCGTCGAGCGGATCCGGTCACGCCCAGCTCTGGCCGCACCGTCACGGCACCGACGCGATGTTCCTCTCGCTGCTCCGGAAACAGCCGTAAGGGTCGGTCGCTACTCGCTCCCCACTTCCGGGTCGTCCCCATCAGCGGACCCTATGGCGTGCGCTGATGGGGACGACCCGGAAGTAGTGAGGGGCGGACCGGGGCGCCGATGCCGGGATAATGGGCGCATGCCCGCATCCCGCGCCGAATTGCCCGCAGTCCCTCGGATCAACCCGTCGATCCTCGCCGCCGACTTCGTGAACATGCAGGCGGATCTCGCCCGCATCGCGACCGCGGACTTCGCGCACGTCGACGTGATGGACAACCACTTCGTGCCGAACCTCACGTTCGGGCCGCAGATGGTCGAGCGCATCCAGGCGACGAGCCCGATCCCGCTCGACGTGCACCTCATGATCACGGATCCGGACCGCTGGGCGCCGGGATACGCGGAACTGGGCGCCGCGAGCGTCACCTTCCACCTCGAGGCGGCGACCGATCCCGTCGCGCTCGCCCGCAGGCTCCGCAGCATCGGCGCCAGAGCCGGTGTCGCCGTCAAACCCGGCACGGCGGCGGAGCCGCTCTACGACATCCTCGGCGAGTTCGACCAGATCCTCGTGATGACCGTCGAGCCCGGCTTCGGCGGGCAGGGGTTCCTGCCGGAGACGATGCCGAAGCTGCGCGCTCTCGCGGATGAGGCGAAGCGGCGCGGATCCGACGTGTGGCTGCAGGTCGACGGCGGGATCTCCGATGCGACGATCGCCCAGGCCGCGGCCGCCGGCGCCGACACGTTCGTCGCCGGATCCGCCGTCTACGGCTCCCACGACGTCGAAGCGGCCGTCACGCGGCTCCGGGGCCTCGCGCGAGCCGGTAGCCTGGGAGGGTGAAGACCTTCGACGAACTGTTCGCCGAGCTGAGCCGCAAGGCGGCCGAGCGCCCGGAGGGATCCGGGACGGTGCGCGAGCTCGACGCGGGAGTGCACACGATCGGCAAGAAGATCGTGGAGGAGGCGGCCGAGGTGTGGATGGCCGCCGAGTACGAGAGCGACGAGGCCGCGGCCGAGGAGATCTCCCAGCTGCTGTACCACCTGCAGGTGCTGATGCTGGCCAAGGGACTGACCCTGGAGAACGTCTACCGACATCTGTGAAGCGCCCCGACCAGGATCGCTTCGAACGAAAGACCTTCCCATGCTGCGCATTGCCGTCCCGAACAAGGGATCGCTGTCCGAGACCGCCGCCGAGATGCTCGCCGAAGCCGGATACGCCGGCCGCCGCGACACCAAGACCCTGCACGTGATCGACGCCGACAACGACGTCGAGTTCTTCTTCCTCCGTCCCCGTGACATCGCCACCTACGTGGCCTCCGGCGCGCTGGATGTCGGCATCACGGGCCGGGATCTACTGCGCGACGTGCGCCGCCCCGACGCTCGAGAGATCGAGCAGCTCGGCTTCGCGCGCTCGACGTTCCGCTTCGCCGCGCCTCCCGGCCGGTTCAAGACCCTCGAGGACCTCAACGGGGTGCGGGTCGCCTCCGCCTACCCCGGACTCGTCGACGACTACCTGCGCGAGCACGGCGTCGAGGCGGAACTCGTCCCCCTGGACGGCGCCGTGGAGTCCGCCGTGCGCCTGGGCGTCGCGGATGCGATCGCCGATGTCGTGGAGACCGGCACCACCCTCCGCCAGGCGGGGCTGGAGATCTTCGGACCGGTGATCATCGAGTCCGAGGCCGTGCTGATCAGCCGCCCCGGCGACGCCGACGGCACCGAGAAGCTGCTGCGGCGGCTGCGCGGAGTCATGGTCGCCCACCGTTTCGTGCTCCTGGACTACGACCTGCCCGCCGACCTCGTCGAGCAGGCGGCCGCGATCGCACCGGGACGCGAGTCCCCGACCGTGTCCCCGCTGCGGGATCCGGCCTGGGTCGCCGTGCGGGTGATGATCCCGCGCCGCGGCATGAACCAGGTCATGGACCAGCTCTACGCGCTCGGCGCGCGGGCGATCCTCGTGACCGCGATCCACGCCGCGAGGCTCTGATGTCGCTCACCGCGCGCGTCATCCCGTGTCTCGACGTGGCCGCCGGCCGCGTCGTCAAGGGCGTCAACTTCGAGAACCTGCGCGACATGGGCGACCCGGTCGAGCTCGCGCGGCACTACGCCGCGCAGGGCGCCGACGAGATCACGTTCCTGGACGTGACCGCGACCGTGGACGAGCGCGCCACGACCTACGACGTGGTGCGCCGCACCGCCGAGGAGGTCTTCGTGCCGCTCACGGTCGGCGGAGGGGTGCGCTCGGTCGACGACGTCGCCCGGCTGCAGGGCGTCGGCGCCGACAAGGTCGGCGTGAACTCCGCGGCGATCGCCCGGCCAGAACTCATCGGGGAGATCGCCGACCGCTTCGGCGCCCAGGTGCTCGTGCTCTCGCTCGACATCAAGCGCAGCGCCCGCACGGCCTCCGGCTTCGCGGTGACCACCCACGGTGGTCGCACCGAGACCGACCTCGACGCGCTGGACTGGGCCCGCGAGGCGATCGAGCGCGGTGCGGGCGAGCTGCTGGTCAACTCGATCGACGCGGACGGCACCAAGGACGGCTTCGACCTGGAGCTCGTGCGACTCATGCGCGAGGTCTCCAGCGTTCCGGTGATCGCCTCGGGCGGTGCGGGGAAGGCGGAGGACTTCGCCCCTGCCATCGCCGCGGGCGCCGACGCCGTGCTGGCCGCGAGCGTCTTCCACTCCGGCCAGCTGACGGTCGGCGACGTCAAGGCGGCCCTGAGCGCCGCGGGCGTGACGGTGCGACGCAGTGCGCTGAGCGAACGGAACGAGACGACGTGACCGACGACCGCATCGGGGCCGAACTGGGCCTCGTCACCTGGAACGACCAGGGACTGGTCCCCGTCGTCGTGCAGCAGTGGGACACCCTCGAGGTGCTCATGATGGCGTGGGCCGACGAGGAGGCGCTGCGCCGCACGCTGACGACGGGTCGCGCCACCTACTGGTCCCGCTCCCGCCAGCAGTACTGGCGCAAGGGCGACACCTCAGGCCACGTCCAGAACGTGCGCGGCGCCCGCCTCGACTGCGACGGCGACACCGTGCTCCTGCTCGTCGACCAGATCGGGGTGGCCTGCCACACCGGCACGCGCACCTGCTTCGACGGAACGGATCTTGACCCCGTCGTCGCTGCGGCACAGGACGGTTCCACCCCAGACAGTGCAGAGCAGGCGACGGAGTGATGCTCACGCGCCGCGCGAAGTCCACGAGCCTTCTGCTGATCCTGCTCGCGGGCGGGATCGGCATCCTCTCCTCGACGCAGACCTGGCTCACGGTCGGACGCGCCGACGGGGGTGAGGCGCTCGAGGTCGCCGGCAATGCGGCGCTGCCGGTGCTCGCGCCGCTGAGCCTCACCGCGCTCGCTCTCTGCGCGGCCATCGCTCTGGTCGGTCCCGTGATGCGTCGCGTGTTCGCCGCGATCGCGGTCGCCGTCGGCGTCCTCATGCTCGTACTGACGGCGCGCATCCTCCTGCAGCATCCCCTCGATGCGGTGAGCCCGGCCCTGACCAAGGCGACGGGGCTCGCCGGGGACACCGCACTGTCGGCGATCATCGATGGCATCGCCGTGACGGCCTGGCCCTGGGCGGCGCTCGTCGGCTGGATCCTGCTCGTGCTCGGCGGAGGACTCGCGTTGATCACCGCCGGCCGATGGCGCAGCGGCGGGCGGCGCTACCGCACAGCGCCCGTGCCGCACGACGGACCGGTCGACGCCGTGGAGAGCTGGGACGACCTCAGCCGCGGCACGGATCCCACGCGCTGACGCCCGCCCCGAAGGCACTCATGCCGTCCGGCGTCCTCGCCGCCAGGCGCGATCCCGATAGACTTTGAACCCACCACCCGACGCTCGGAGGAGAACATGAGCAACCCCATCGCAGATCCCGGCCACGGACACTCGCCTGCGGCTTGGACCGCCGTGGTGATCATGCTGCTCGGCTTCACGGTCGGCACGACCGCGTTCTTCCTCGATGTCCCGGTCGTGGTCTGGGTGGGCGTCGCACTGATCGTCGTCGGCGCGATCTCCGGCTGGGTGCTCTCCAAGGCCGGTTACGGCGCGAAGGGCCCGAAGTACCAGCCGAAGGCGCACTAATGGTGCTCGCCGACCTCACGGCCGGCGCAGTCGAGGACGCGGCCCGTCGCGAGCGGGAGCGTCCGCTCGCGATCGTGGAGCGCGCCGCCCTGGATCGCGCCCCCGCACTCGATGCCCGCGCCGCGCTGGCGCCCGCCGACCGGGTGAAGATCATCGCCGAGGTGAAGCGGGCGAGCCCGTCGCGCGGAGCCCTGGCCGAGATCCCGGATCCGGCGCTGCAGGCGTCCCTGTACCAGCAGGGCGGCGCATCCGCGATCAGCGTCCTCACGGAGGAGCGCCGGTTCGGCGGCAGCCTGGCCGACCTCGAAGCGGTCACCGCCGCCGTGCAGGTCCCCGTGCTCCGCAAGGACTTCATCGCCACGCCGTATCAGGTGTTCGAGGCGCGTGCCGCCGGCGCGTCCCTCGCGCTGCTGATCGTGGCGGGCCTGGACCGCGCGAACCTGGAGCGGCTGTACGCCCTCATCCTCGAGCTGGGCATGACTCCGCTCGTCGAGACGCACTCGGCCGAGGAGCTCGAGGTCGCGATCGACCTCGGCGCGCACCTCATCGGCGTGAACGCCCGCGATCTGAAGACGCTCGAGCTGGACCGGGAGCTGTTCGGCCGGCTGGCGGAGCGGATCCCCTCGACCTCCGTGAAGATCGCGGAGTCCGCGGTGCTCACGCCCGGCGACGTCGCGCACTACCGCGCGGCCGGCGCCGACGCCGTGCTCATCGGCGAGGCCCTCGTCACCGGCGATCCCGTCGCCACCCTGCATTCTTTCCTGGAGGCCGGATCATGCGACGCACTGAGCGACCGGAGGGAGACGAAGTGAGTCTTCGCGATCAGCCGGGGCCGTTCTTCGGCGAGTTCGGCGGACGATTCATGCCCGAGTCGCTCATCGCGGCGATCGACGAGCTGACCGAGGCCTACCACGAGGCGATCGCCGACCCGGCGTTCCAGTCCGAGCTCGCGACCCTGCTGCACTCCTACGCCGGTCGTCCCTCGCCCATCACCGAGGTGCCGCGGTTCGCCGAGCACGCCGGCGGCGCGAGGATCTTCCTCAAACGCGAGGACCTCAACCACACCGGCTCGCACAAGATCAACAACGTGCTCGGCCAGGCCCTGCTGACCAAGCGGCTGGGCAAGACGCGCGTGATCGCCGAGACCGGGGCGGGTCAGCACGGCGTCGCCACGGCGACCGCGGCCGCGCTGTTCGGCCTGGACTGCACGATCTACATGGGCGAGGTCGACACCGAGCGTCAGGCGCTCAACGTCGCCCGCATGCGCCTTCTCGGCGCGGAGGTCGTTCCCGTCACCACGGGCTCGCGCACCCTCAAGGACGCGATCAACGACGCCTACCGCGACTGGGTCGCGTCCGTCGAGACGACCAACTACATCTTCGGCACCGCGGCGGGCCCGCATCCGTTCCCCGCCATGGTGCGCGACTTCCAGAAGATCATCAGTGAAGAGGCCCGCCAGCAGCTGCTCGACGAGGCCGGACGCCTGCCGGACGCGGTGCTCGCGTGCGTCGGCGGCGGATCCAACGCGATCGGCATGTTCGACGCGTTCCTCGATGACGAGGCCGTGCGCCTCTACGGCGTGGAGGCCGCCGGCGACGGCGTCGACACGCCCAAGCACGCCGCGTCCATCGAGCGCGGTCGGCCCGGTGTGCTGCACGGCGCCCGCACCTATGTGCTGCAGGACGAGGACGGGCAGACGATCGAGTCGCACTCGATCTCGGCCGGGCTCGACTACCCCGGCGTGGGACCGGAGCACTCCTGGCTCGCTGCGATCGGCCGCGCCGAGTACATCCCCGCGACCGACGACGAGGCGATGCAGGCCCTGCGCCTGCTCAGCCGCACCGAGGGCATCATCCCCGCGATCGAATCCGCGCACGCCCTCGCCGGCGCCATCCGGATCGGCAAGGAGCTCGGTCCCGACGCGATCCTCGCGGTCTGCCTCTCCGGACGCGGCGACAAGGACATGGACACCGCCGCGCGCTACTTCCACCTCTACGACGAGGGCGCAGCAGAGAACGGAGCCGGCGCATGAGTCGCGTCGAAGAAGCCATCCAGCGCGCGCACGACGCGGGACGCGGCGCCTTCATCGGCTACCTGCCGGTCGGCTACCCGGATCTGCAGACGAGCATCGACGCGGCGATCGCGCTCGCACGCAACGGCGTCGACATCATCGAGCTGGGCCCGCCCTACAGCGATCCCGTCATGGACGGCGCGATCATCCAGGAGGCGACGCAGGCCGCGCTCGCGAACGGCTTCCGGATGCGCGACCTGTTCACCGCGGTCAAGGCCATCACGGACGCGGTCGATGCTCCCGTGGTCGTCATGACGTACTGGAATCCCGTGCTGCAGTACGGCGTCGACCGCTACGCCGACGACCTGCTCGCCGCAGGCGGCGCGGGGCTCATCACCCCGGACATCACGCCGGAGGCAGCCCCGGAGTGGATCGCCGCCAGCGAGCGCACCGGACTCGACCGCGTCTTCCTCGCCGCCCCCACGTCGACCGACGCCCGGCTCGACCTGGTCGCGTCGCGCTCGACCGGCTTCGTCTACACGGTCTCGACCATGGGCATCACCGGAGAGCGCGCCGAGCTGGACAAAGCGGCCCGCACGCTCGTCGGGCGGCTCCGCGAGCACGGCGCAGGGCGCGCCTGCGTCGGCATCGGCATCTCCACGGCCGACCAGATCGCGGGCGTGCTGGAGTACGCCGACGGCGCGATCGTCGGCACGGCTCTCGTGCGCGCGCTCAGGGACGGGGGAGTGGAGCGGCTCGCCGAGGTGACCCGTGAACTCGCCACGGGCACCGCACGCGCGCGGTGACGGCGCCCTGACGACGTAGACTCGTGATCATGCCCTTCGCGCTCCAGAACGCCCTCATCGGCGTGCACGCCAGCATCCCGAGCCCGCCGGTCAGCTTCTTCACGCTGAACATCTTCGGGTGGACGCTGCAGATCCACTTCTACGCGCTGTGCATCATCGCCGGCATCATCGCCGCCACGCTGCTCACCAACCACCGTCTCAGCAAGCGCGGTGCGGAGCGCTGGGTCGTCGTGGACATCTGCATCATCGCCGTGCCGCTGGCGATCATCGGAGCGCGCATCTTCCACGTGCTGACGCACCCCGGCTTCTACTTCGGACCGGACAAGAACACCTGGAACCCCTTCGAGCCCGGTTCGGTCTGGGCGATCTGGGAGGGCGGCATCGCCATCTTCGGCGCCCTCATCGGCGGCGCGATCGGCGCCTGGCTCGGCTGCAAGTGGACCGGAGTGCGCTTCTCGGCGTTCGCGGACGCCCTGGCCCCCGGCCTCATCCTGGCGCAGGCGTTCGGCCGCTTCGGCAACTGGTTCAACCACGAGCTGTTCGGTCTGCCCACCGACCTGCCCTGGGGCCTCGAGATCGAGTCCACCAACCCCGCCTTCCCGGCCGGCCTCGCCCCCGGGACGCTGTTCCATCCGACGTTCCTGTACGAAGTCATCTGGAACACCCTGGGCTGCCTGTTCCTGCTCTGGCTCGGCCACAAACTGCGCCTGCAGTGGGGCAAGCTGTTCGCCGTCTACCTGATCTGGTACGGCGCGGGACGCATGGTCTGGGAGTCGATCCGCATCGATCCCAGCGAGATCTACTTCGGGCTGCGCACGAACGTCTGGGCGGCGCTGTTCGGCGTCGTGCTCGGCATCGTGATCCTCTTCGTCCAGGCCCGCCGTCACCCCGGGTACGAGCCCTCGCCGTACCAGCCGGGTCGGGAGCCGAGCAACGCTGGGGTAGAATCACAAAACCCCGATGATTTCGTCGATCTGAGCGAGCCTCAGCCCGACGAGAATCGCGCGGAGGCGGACGCCACGAGCGCCGTCTCCCGCCCCTGAGAACGGCACCGACAGGAGCCTCGCTGCGGTGGACGCACGTCCACCGGGAATCACGCACTGAACGAGCGGGCCGACGATGTCCCCGGGTTCATCAGAAATCTGAGGACGGTGACTGGTGTACTTCCAGCCTCCCTACGGCGCCTCGGGCGCCTACCCCCCGAAGCAGGGGATGTACAACCCCGCGTTCGAGAAGGACGCCTGCGGCCTGGCCATGGTCGCGACGCTCCGCGGGGAACCAGGCCATGACATCATCGCGCTCGCCCTGGAGGCGCTGCGCAACCTGGAGCACCGCGGTGCGATCGGATCGGACGCGGGAACCGGCGACGGCGCCGGGATCCTGACCCAGATGCCGGACGCGTTCCTGCGGGCCGTCACCTCCTTCGAGCTTCCCCCGGTCGGCGAGTACGCCGCGGGACTCGCTTTTCTCCCGCTCGACTCGCGCAGCCGCCGCGAGCAGAAGGCAGGGATCGAGAAGATCGCCCGTGCGGAAGGGCTCACCGTCCTCGGTTGGCGCGAAGTCCCAACCGCGAACCAGCATCTCGGCAAGCTGGCCGACGAGGCGCGTCCCGCGTTCGAGCAGCTGTTCGTCTCGCGTCCCGCTTCCAGCGGCGCCAAGGCCCTCTCCGGCATCGCGCTGGACCGCGTCGCGTACCGACTGCGCAAGCGCGCAGGCCATGAGCTCGGCGCCTACTTCGTCTCGCTCTCCGCGCGCACCCTCGGCTACAAGGGCATGGTCACGACCCTGCAGCTGGAGCCGTTCTACCCTGATCTCCAGGACGAGCGCTTCGCCTCTGAGCTCGCGGTGGTGCACTCCCGGTACTCGACCAACACGTTCCCCTCGTGGCCGCTCGCCCAGCCGCTGCGCATGCTGGCCCACAACGGCGAGATCAACACGGTCGGCGGCAACCGCAACTGGATGCGGGCGCGCCAGTCCCAGCTCGAGTCCGAGCTCCTCGGGGACATCCGCCCGCTGCTGCCGATCTGCACCGACGGGGCGAGCGACTCGGCCTCGTTCGACGAAGTGCTCGAGCTGCTCACCCTCACCGGGCGGAGCCTGCCGCACGCCGTCATGATGATGGTGCCGGCGGCCTGGGAGCGCCAGACGGATCTGGATCCCGATCTGCGCTCGTTCTACGAGTACCACGCGAACCAGATGGAGCCGTGGGACGGCCCCGCCGCCCTCATCTTCACCGACGGCACGGTCGTGGGCGCCACGCTCGACCGCAACGGCCTTCGTCCCGGCCGCTGGACCGAGACGACGGACGGCCTCGTCGTGATCGGCAGCGAGACCGGCGTCCTCGAGTTCGAGCCGGAGCGCATCAAGCGCCGAGGCCGTCTGCAGCCCGGCACGATGTTCGTCGTCGACACCGCGCAGCGCCGGATCGTCGAGGACGAGGAGGTCAAGCACGACCTCGCGACCCTGCACCCGTGGCAGGAGTGGCTCGACGAGGGGCGCGTGCGCCTCGCCGACCTCCCGGAGCGCGAGCACATCGTGCACCCCGTCGCCTCGATCACCCGCCGGCAGCGCACCTTCGGCTACACCGAGGAGGAGGTGCGGATCCTGCTGACCCCGATGGGGCAGACGGGCGCCGAGCCTCTCGGCGCGATGGGCAGCGACACCCCTATCGCGGTGCTCTCGGAGCGGCCGCGCCTGCTCTTCGACTACTTCGTGCAGCAGTTCGCGCAGGTCACCAACCCGCCGCTCGACGCGATCCGCGAAGAGGTCGTGACCAACCTCTCGCTCGGCCTCGGCCCCGAGCGCAACCTGCTGGACTGGGGACCCGACCACGCGCGGACGATCGTGCTGGACTTCCCGGTCATCGACAACGACGAGCTCGCGAAGCTCCGTCACATCGACCGGGCGCGCCCCGAGCGCTCCAGCGCCACGATCAAGGGGCTCTATCACTTCGACGTGGGCCCGCACGCCCTCGCGCAGCGTCTCGACGAGATGTGCGCCGAGGTCGACGCGGCGATCGAGGACGGCGCGGAGCTGATCATCCTCAGCGATCGCGACTCCAACAAGGACCTCGTCCCGATCCCGTCGCTGCTCATGCTGTCCGCTGTGCATCACCACCTCATCCGCCGCGAGGACCGGATGAAGGTCGGTCTGATCGTCGAGGCGGGCGACGTCCGCGAGGTGCACCACGTCGCGACGCTCATCGGCTACGGCGCGTCCGCCGTGAACCCCTACCTCGCGATGGAGACGGTCGAGCACCTCGTCCGCACCGGCTACATCACCGGCATCACGCCGGAGAAGGCCGTTCGCAACCTCATCTACGCGCTCGGCAAGGGCGTGCTGAAGATCATGTCCAAGATGGGCATTTCCACCGTCGGCTCCTACGCCGGCGCGCAGGTGTTCGAGGCCGTCGGTCTCGGCCAGGATCTCGTCGACGCGTACTTCACCGGCACCGAGACCAAACTCGGCGGCATCGGCATCGAGGACGTTTTCACCGAGAACCAGGCGCGGCACGACTTCGCCTATCCCGAGGACGCGGCGGCGCGCGCGCACGAGCGCCTCTGGACGGGCGGCGAGTACCAGTGGCGCCGCGACGGCTCCCCGCACCTGTTCAACCCGGAGACGGTGTTCCGTCTGCAGCACTCGACCCGCACCCGCCGCTACGACGTCTTCCGCGAGTACACGCAGCTCGTGGACGATCAGGCCAAGGAGCTGAAGACGCTGCGCGGCCTCTTCGAGCTGCGCACGGGGGAGCGCCCGCCGGTCCCGATCGATGAGGTCGAGTCGGTGTCGTCGATCGTGAAGCGGTTCTCGACGGGTGCGATGAGCTACGGTTCCATCTCGCAGGAGGCCCACGAGACGCTCGCGATCGCGATGAACCGTCTCGGTGCGAAGTCGAACACCGGCGAGGGCGGTGAGGATCCGGAACGCCTGGTCGACCCGGAGCGCCGCAGCGCGATCAAGCAGGTCGCCTCCGGGCGGTTCGGCGTGACCAGCCAGTACCTCACCGAGGCGGACGACATCCAGATCAAGCTCGCTCAGGGCGCCAAGCCCGGCGAGGGCGGTCAGCTGCCGCCGCAGAAGGTGTACCCGTGGATCGCGCGCACCAGGCACGCGACGCCCGGCGTGGGCCTCATCTCCCCGCCGCCGCACCACGACATCTACTCGATCGAAGATCTCAAGCAGCTCATCTTCGATCTGAAGCGCGCCAACCCGAACGCCCGCATCCACACCAAGCTGGTCAGCCAGTCCGGGATCGGGGCGGTCGCGGCGGGTGTCGCCAAGGCCCTCAGCGACGTCGTGCTCGTCTCCGGGCACGACGGCGGCACGGGCGCGAGCCCGCTGAACTCGCTCAAGCACGCCGGCACCCCGTGGGAGCTGGGGCTGGCCGAGACGCAGCAGACCCTGATGCTCAACGGCATGCGCGACCGTGTCGTGGTGCAGGTCGACGGCCAGCTGAAGACCGGCCGCGACGTGATCATCGGCGCCCTGCTGGGCGCGGAGGAATTCGGCTTCGCCACGGCGCCGCTCGTGGTGAGCGGCTGCATCATGATGCGCGTGTGCCACCTGGACACCTGCCCGGTCGGCGTCGCGACGCAGAACCCGGTGCTGCGCGAGCGGTTCACCGGCAAGCCCGAGTTCGTCGTGAACTTCATGGAGTTCATCGCGGAGGAGGTGCGCGAGCATCTCGCCGCGCTCGGCTTCCGCAGCCTCGAGGAGATCGTGGGACGCGCGGATCTGCTGCGCACGGACGCTGCGATCAAGCACTGGAAGGCGGATGGCCTCGACCTCGCCCCGGTGCTCGAGGGCCCGGCGTTCCCCGCGGACGAACCGCGTCGCAGCGCGCGCACCCAGGACCACGAACTGGAGAAGCATTTCGATGCGCCTCTGCTCGAGGCCGGCCGTGAGGCGATCGCCCAGGGCACGCCGATCTCCTTCGATCTGCCCATCCGCAACACCGAGCGAGCCGTCGGCACCATGCTCGGCCACGAGGTCACGGTGCAGCACGGCGGGGAGGGTCTGCCCGCGGGCACGATCGGCATCTCGTTGCACGGCACCGCCGGCCAGTCCCTCGGGGCCTTCCTCCCGCGGGGCATCTCGATCTCCCTGGAGGGCGACGCCAACGACTACGTCGGCAAGGGCCTCTCCGGGGGTGAGATCGCGATCCGGCCGGACCGCCATGCGACGTTCGAGCCGCACCGGAACGTGATCGCCGGGAACGTGATCGGCTACGGCGCGACGAGCGGCACGATCCACATCTCCGGCGTCGTCGGCGAGCGCTTCCTGGTCCGCAACTCCGGCGCGGTCGCCGTTGCCGAGGGCGTGGGCGATCACGCGCTGGAGTACATGACCGGCGGTGTCGCGGTGATCCTCGGCAGCACCGGCCGCAACCTCGGCGCGGGCATGTCCGGCGGCATCGCCTACGTGCACGACCTGCAGGTCGAGCGCGTCAATCCGCTGTCGCTGGGCTCGGGGGAGCTGGAGCTCCTCCCGCTCGACGAGGTGGACACCCAAGAGCTCCGCGAGCTGCTCGCACAGCACGTGGAGCGCACCGGATCCCCGCTCGCCGCGTCGATCCTGGCGGACGACGATTTCGCCGCCGCCTTCACGAAGATCCTGCCGCGGGACTACGCGGCGGTGCTGCGCACCCGCGCAGAGGCAGAGGCCGAGGGGATCGACCCCGACGGCTCCATCGTCTGGACCCGCATCCTGGAGGTGACCGGTGGCTGATCCCAAGGGCTTCCTGAACGTCACGGAGCGCGAGCTCCCCGCCCGCCGGCCCGTCCCGGTCCGCATCATGGACTGGAAGGAGGTGTACGAGCCGGGCGATTCGGCCGTGCTCCGCCGCCAGGCAGGCCGCTGCATGGACTGCGGCGTGCCGTTCTGCCACCAGGGGTGCCCGCTCGGCAACCTGATTCCGGAGTGGAACGACCTCACCTGGCGCGGCGAGGGCCGCGCCGCGATCGACCGCCTGCACGCGACGAACAACTTCCCGGAATTCACCGGGCGGCTGTGCCCCGCGCCGTGCGAGAGCGCGTGCGTGCTCGGCATCAACCAGCCGGCCGTCACGATCAAGCAGATCGAGGTCTCGATCATCGACGAGGCGTTCGCATCGGGATGGGTCGAGGCGCAGCCGCCGGCCCGCCTCACCGGCAAGACCGTGGCGGTCGTCGGATCCGGTCCCGCCGGCCTCGCTGCCGCCCAGCAGCTCACGCGCGCCGGGCACACGGTGGCCGTGTTCGAGCGCGACGACCGCATCGGCGGGCTGCTGCGCTACGGCATCCCCGACTTCAAGATGGAGAAGTCGCACCTCGACGCGCGCCTGCGGCAGATGTCTGAGGAGGGCACCCGCTTCCGCGCGGGAGTGAACATCGGCACCGACATCAGCTGGGCCGACCTGCGCACCCGGTACGACGCCGTGGTGATCGCGACCGGGGCGACCCTGCCGCGCGAGCTCGCGATCCCCGGACGCGACCTCGACGGCGTGCATTTCGCCATGGAGTACCTGGTCGAGTCGAACAAGGCGATCGCCGGGGACCCGGTGCCGAACCAGATCTCCGCCGAGGGCAAGCACGTGATCGTGATCGGCGGAGGCGACACCGGTGCGGACTGCATCGGCACCGCGCACCGTCAGGGCGCGCTCAGCGTGACGAACCTCGCGATCGGCCGCCAGCCGTCGTCGGGACGGCCGGAGCACCAGCCCTGGCCGATGATGCCGACCGTGTTCGAGGTCTCCTCGGCGCACGAGGAGGGCGGAGAGCGGCAGTACCTCGCCTCCACCGTCGAGTTCCTCGGCAACGAGGCCGGCGAGGTGCGCGCACTGCGCGTGGCCGAGACCGAGTTCGTGGACGGGCGACGGGTTCCCAAGAGCGGCAGCGAGCGGGAGATCCCGGCGGATCTGGTGCTCATCGCGATGGGCTTCACCGGACCCGAGTACGAGGCGTACGGCGAGGACGGACCGCAGCGCACCGACCGCGGTGCATTCCGCCGCGACGAGGACTACGCCTCGACCATCCCCGGAGTGTTCGTCGCCGGCGATGCCGGACGCGGTCAGTCCCTCATCGTGTGGGCCATCGCCGAGGGCCGCGCCGCGGCTGCGGCGGTCGACCGGCATCTCATGGGACAGACTGTGCTCCCCGCTCCGGTCCGCCCGTCGGATGTCGCGATCGGGGTCTAGCCCGCGTAGGCTGGGCCCGGCAGCGTGGCCCTTTATTCCATCCCCCTGACATTTATCGGAGAACGCATTGAGACGTGCCAAAATCGTGGCCACACTCGGCCCCGCAACCTCGACGTATGAAACGGTGCGGGCCCTCATCGATGCGGGCGTCGACGTCGCCCGACTGAACCTCAGCCACGGGGACTACTCCGTGCACGAGAACAACTACGCCAACGTCCGTCGCGCCGCGGAGGACTCCGGTCGCGCGGTCGCCGTCCTCGTCGACCTGCAGGGGCCGAAGATCCGCCTCGGCAAGTTCGAGGCCGGCCCCTACGAGCTCGCCGTGGGCGACATCTTCAAGATCACGACCGACGACATCCTCGGCAACAAGGAGATCTGCGGGACGACCTTCAAGGGCCTCCCGCAGGACGTCAAGCCCGGCGACTTCCTGCTCATCGACGACGGCAAGGTCCGCGTCGAGGTCGTGGAGACCGACGGCACCGTCGTCACCACCCGCGTGATCGTGGCCGGTGCGGTGTCGAACAACAAGGGCATCAACCTGCCCGGCGTCGCCGTCAGCGTCCCCGCGCTGAGCGAGAAGGACGAGGACGACCTGCGCTGGGGTCTGCGCATCGGCGCCGACCTCATCGCGCTGTCGTTCGTCCGCGATGCCTCCGACGTCACCCGCGTGCACGAGATCATGGCGGAGGAGGGCGTTCGCGTCCCGGTCATCGCGAAGATCGAGAAGCCGCAGGCCGTCGACAACCTCGAGAGCATCGTCGACGCGTTCGACGGCATCATGGTCGCCCGCGGCGACCTCGGTGTGGAGCTGCCCCTCGAGGCCGTCCCGATCGTGCAGAAGCAGGCCGTCGAGCTCGCGCGCCGCATGGCGAAGCCGGTCATCGTCGCGACGCAGATGCTCGAGTCGATGATCTCCAGCCCGGTTCCGACGCGCGCCGAGACGTCCGACGTCGCCAACGCCGTCCTCGACGGCGCCGACGCGGTGATGCTCTCCGGCGAGACCAGCGTGGGGGAGTACCCCGTCATCGTCGTGGAGACCATGGCGCGGATCATCGAGTCCACCGAGGACCACGGTCTGGAGCGCATCCACCCGCTGACCACGAAGCCGCGCACCCAGGGCGGAGCCATCACGCTCGCCGCCCTGGAGGTCGCCGAGTTCGTCGAGGCCAAGTTCCTCTGCGTGTTCACGCAGTCGGGCGATTCGGCGCGACGCCTCTCGCGGCTGCGTTCGCGCATCCCGATGCTCGCGTACACGCCCGACCCCGGTATCCGCCGTCGTCTGGCCGTCACCTGGGGCGTCCGCACGAGCCTGGTGAACTTCGTGCCGCACACCGACATGATGTTCCACCAGGTCGACGAGCACCTGCTCGGATCGGGCCTGGCGGAGGTGGGCGACAAGGTCGTGGTCATCTCCGGGTCTCCTCCCGGAATCATCGGCTCCACGAACGACCTGCGCATCCACCGGGTCGGCGACACCGTTCAGGGTGCCGCTCCGGCCTATCAGGTCAAGTAGGACGCGCGAGGGCCGGTTCCCACGGGGACCGGCCCTCGTCGTATCCCCGGGTGCGCTACAGTCGATCCGGGCCGGCGTGGCGGAATGGCAGACGCGGAGCACTCAAAATGCTTTGTCCGAAAGGACGTGTGGGTTCGAGTCCCACCGCCGGCACCAGGAGCATTGTGGAACGGCCGCCAGGCCGTTCCACAACGCTCTTCTGGTTCGGTGTGGGGCACCTCGAGCCCTAGGGCCCCGCCGGCCAGAGGCTCCGTGCGTCGCGCATGCGACGTGCGGAGAAGGCCCGGTGGGACTCGAGTCCCACCGCCGGCACCCGTGGTTCACAAGATCCGAATCTCCTGTCCAGTAGGATGGATCCGTGACTGAAGAGCAGCAGCCTGAGCAGCCCGCCTCGTCCGCTCCGCGACGCGTCGTCGTCGCCGAGGACGAGTCGCTGATCCGCCTCGACATCGTCGAGATCCTCCGCGACAACGGTTTCGACGTGGTCGGCGAGGCCGGAGACGGGGAGACCGCGGTACAGCTGGCGACCGAGCTTCGTCCCGACCTCGTCATCATGGACGTGAAGATGCCGCAGCTGGATGGCATCAGCGCTGCCGAGAAGCTGCACAAGGGCAACATCGCCCCTGTCGTGCTGCTCACCGCCTTCAGCCAGAAGGAGCTCGTCGAGCGTGCGAGCGAGGCCGGCGCGCTGGCCTACGTCGTCAAGCCGTTCACCCCGAACGACCTCCTGCCGGCGATCGAGATCGCGCTCGCGCGTCACGAGCAGATCATCACGCTCGAGGCCGAGGTCGCCGACATGGTCGAGCGCTTCGAGACCCGCAAGCTCGTCGACCGTGCCAAGGGACTGCTGAACGAGAAGATGGGCCTCTCCGAGCCCGAGGCGTTCCGCTGGATCCAGAAGGCGTCGATGGACCGCCGCCTCACGATGCAGGACGTGGCGAAGGCGATCATCGAGCAGCTGGCTCCGAAGAAATAGCGGCATGGATCTCGGCGACGGGATCCTGCTCCGCCCGCTCCTGGCCGGCGACGGCGAGGAGCTCGCAGCGGCGTACAGCCGCAACCGCGCGCACCTCGAGCCGTGGGAGCCCCTGCGCTCCGAGGAGTTCTTCACCGGGCCACGTCAGCGTCAGCTGATCGCGGAGTCACTGCGGGCCGTCGCCGACGGCCGCAGCGCCGCCTACGTGCTCGAAGACGGCGAGCACCGCATCGTCGGGCGTGCGAACCTCAGCGACATCGTCCGCGGCGCGTTCTGGAGCGCGCACCTCGGCTATTGGATCGACGGGCGATTGGCGGGTCGGGGCCTCATGCGGCGCGCTGTCGACCTGGTCTGCACGCTCGCGCGCGACGACCTCGGGCTTCATCGTGTACAGGCGGCGACGCTCGTGCACAACGAAGCCTCGCAGCGCGTGCTGCGAGCGACCGGCTTCACCGAGATCGGCCCGGCCCCGCGCTACCTGCGCATCGCAGGGGAGTGGCAGGACCACCTGCTGTTCCAGCGGATCCTGGATGACTCTCCTGAGGGCGCCGGCTGACGGATCAGGCTCCCGGGAGATCCTTGATCATGTTCGTGATGCGGATCGTCGAGCAGCGTCGGCCCTGATCGTCGCTGACGGCGATCTCGTGGACGGTGACGCTGCGGCCGAGGTGGATCGGCGTGCACACGCCGGTGACGACGCCGCTCGTCGCCGAGCGGGTGTGGGTGGCGTTGATGTCGACGCCCACCGCGAGCCGTCCTGGCCCCGCGTGCAGATTCGCCGCCATCGAACCGAGCGACTCGCCGAGCACCACGTAGGCGCCGCCGTGCATGAGTCCGACCGGCTGCGTGTTGCCCTCGACGGGCATCGTGGCGACGCAGCGGTCCACCGAGAATTCGACCCAGCTCAGGCCCATCTTCTCGGCCAGAGCACCCATGCCGCGCTCGGTCGCCCACTCCAGTCCGGGGCTCGTCCGCGCGGTACTCGCGTCGACCTGGTCGCTCACGCGGGGTCCTCCTCGATTCGATGTCCGCCGGGGTCGTTAGGCTGGAAGTCGTGACGGACTCCGCAAAGCCTACCCTCATGGTCGTCGACGGCCATTCGCTCGCATACAGGGCCTTCTTCGCCCTCCCGGTGGAGAACTTCACCACGAAGGACAACCAGCACACGAACGCCATCTACGGGTTCCTGTCGATGCTGGTGAACCTCATCAAGGCGGAGCAGCCGACCCATCTGGCGATCGCCTTCGACACCTCGCGGCACTCGTTCCGCACCGACGAGTACCCGGAGTACAAGGCCACGCGCTCGGAGACGCCGTCGGAGTTCCGCGGGCAGATCCCGCTGCTGCAGGACTGCCTCGCTGCGATGTCGATCCCGGTGCTCACGAAGGAGGGCATCGAAGCCGATGACATCCTCGCGACGCTCGCCGCTCAGGGATCGGCGCAGGGCTTCGACGTCCTCGTCGTCTCCGGCGACCGCGACACGATCCAGCTCGTGAACGACCAGGTCACGCTGCTCTACCCGAACGTGCAGGGGGTGTCGCAGCTCAAGCGGTACGACCCGGTCGCCGTGCAGGAGCGGTACGGCGTGCGCCCGGAGCAGTATCCCGACATCGCCGCGCTCGTGGGCGAGACGAGCGACAACCTGCCCGGCGTGCCGAAGGTGGGGGAGAAGACCGCCGTGAAGTGGCTCACCCAGTTCGGGACGCTCGACGAGCTGCTCGAGCGCTCGGGCGAGATCAAGGGTGTCGTCGGCGGAAACCTGCGCGACCACATCGAGGACGTGCGCCGCAACCGCAAGCTGAACCGCCTCCTGCAGGACGTGGAGCTCCCGGTCGGTCCCGCCGACCTCGAGACGCGCCCGATCGACGCGCAGGCCGTGCGCGACATCTTCGCGCGGCTGGAGTTCCGCACGCTGCTGCCGCGCGTCTTCGAAGCCGTCGGCGAAGACGCTCCCGAAGAGGAGCAGGCCGCCACGGTCGCCCTCCCCCCGGTAGCCGAACTCGCCGCGGAGGGCCTCGCGACCTGGCTGAAGGCCGCCACCGGGGATGTCGCGGTCGAGGTGACCACTGCCGGCGGTCTGCCGCAGCGCGTGGGACTCGCGCACGGCGACGACCTCGTCGAGCTCTCCTGGTCCCCGCAGGTGCAGGCGGCCCTCGCGGACTGGCTCGCGTCGGAAGCGCCGAAGATCTTCCACGACGCCAAGTCGCAGGTGAAGGCGCTGCACACCGCGGGCGTGCGCGTCGGCGGTCTGGCCTACGACACCAACCTCGCCGGCTGGCTGCTCCGTCCGAGCTACCCGGACAAGACTCTCGCGGATCTCGTGGATCGCTATCTGGGCGAGAAGCTCCCGGAGGCGGATCCCACCCAGCTCGTGCCGGAGACCGAGGGCGCCTCGCCCGCGCAGCTCGCCTGGTTCACGGCGCGGGTCGCCACCTCCCTCCGCACGGATGTGCCGGAGAGCGTCGACAGGGTGCTCCGCGAGATCGAGCTGCCCACCCTCATCACACTGGCAGACATGGAGCTCGCGGGCGTCGCCGTCTCGCACGAGATCCTCTCCGGCTTCTCGCAGGAGCTGGGAGAGCGCGCGGGCCGTATCGCCGAGGAGTCCTTCGCGATCATCGAGCGCGAGGTGAACCTCGGCTCGCCCAAGCAGCTGCAGGAGGTGCTGTTCGAGCAGCTCGAGCTGCCGAAGACCCGCAAGACCAAGACCGGATACTCGACCGACGCCGCCGTGCTGGCCGACCTGCAGGAGAGCAACCCGCACCCGTTCCTCGATCTGCTGCTGCAGCACCGCGAGGCCACCAAGCTCCGGCAGATCATCGAGTCGCTCGACACCGCGATCCGACCCGATCACCGCATCCACACGACCTACGTGCAGACGGGCAGCCAGACCGGCCGGCTGAGCAGCACCGACCCGAACCTGCAGAACATCCCGGTGCGCACCGAGGAGTCGCGGCGGATCCGCAGCGCCTTCCAGGTCGGCGAGGGCTACGAGACGCTCCTCACTGCGGACTACTCGCAGATCGAGATGCGCATCATGGCGCACCTGTCCGGCGACGAAGGACTCATCGAGGCCTTCAACTCGGGGGAGGACCTGCACCGCTTCGTCGGCGCCCGCGTCTTCGGCGTCGAGCCGGAGGAGGTCAGCTCCGCGATGCGCACCAAGGTCAAGGCGATGTCCTACGGCCTGGTCTACGGGCTCAGCGCCTTCGGCCTGTCCAAGCAGCTGCGCATCGAGCAGTCCGAGGCCAAGCAGCTGATGATGGAGTACTTCGCCCGATTCGGGGCTGTGCGGGATTACCTGCGCGCCTCCGTGCTCGCGGCGAAGGAGGTCGGCTACACCGAGACGATCTTCGGGCGCCGTCGTCCGTTCCCCGATCTCGTCAGCCCGAACCGCGTGCTCCGCGAGAACGCCGAGCGCGCGGCTCTCAACGCCCCCATCCAGGGCAGCGCCGCCGACATCATGAAGATCGCGCTCTTCCGGATCCACTCGGATCTCCTCGACGAGGGACTCGCATCACGGGTGCTGCTGCAGATCCACGACGAACTCGTCGTCGAGGTCGCGCCAGGGGAGTGGGACGCCACGGAGCGCATCGTGCGCGAGCGCATGGGCGGCGCAGCCGAGCTGTCGGTTCCGCTCGACGTGCAGGTCGGCCGCGGCGGCGACTGGAACGAAGCCGCGCACTGACCCGACGCGCCGTCACGGGCCCCGCTCCATGACCCGCCCTCCGGGACGCGTCGTTCCATGGAGCGGGGCCCGTTCCATGGATAGGCTCGGGGGATGACCGCAGAGCAGCCCACGACGCGCACGCCGTCCACCATCGATCAGATCGCGGAGGGCTGGGTCGACACCCTCGCCGAGCTCTCGCCGATCCTCGGCACCTACATCGGTCGTAACGAGGTCAACGGCCGTCTCGACGACTTCAGCCCCGCCGGCCACGAGCACGCGATCGCGGAGACCCGCCGCGTTCTCGCCGAGCTCGACGCTCAGGAGCCCGTCGACGAGATCGACCGCGTCACCAAGACGGATCTCTCCGCCGAGCTCCGTCTCTCGATCGAGCAGCACGACGCCCAGTGGCACCTGCGCGACCTCAACGTCATCGCCTCCGCCGCACAGGATGTGCGCCAGGCCTTCGACCTCATGCCGACGGCGACGGCCGACGACTGGAGCGTCATCGCCGAGCGCCTCGGCGCGATCCCCGCCGCCCTGGACGGGTACGTCGAGACGCTGCGCGAGGGCATCGCGAAGGGCGTCGTGCCGGCCCGACGTCAGGTCGTCGAGGTCGCCACGCAGATCGCCCGCTACACCGCGGACGACGGGTTCTTCGCCGCGTTCGTCGCCGATGCTGCGACAGACGAGGGGCAGCTGCCCGCGAGCCTCGCCCGCGACCTCGCCGACCGCTCTGCGGCCGCCCGCGTCGCGTACGACGGTCTGCGCTCGTTCCTCAGCGCGGAGCTCGCACCGGTCGCCGGAGACCAGGACGCCGTGGGGCGCGAACTGTACGCCCTGGCTTCGCGCCGGTTCCTCGGTGCGACGATCGACATCGACGAGACGTACGAGTGGGGCCGCGAAGAGCTCGCCAGGATGGTGGCGGAGCAGACGGCCATCGCGAACGAGATCCTCCCCGGATCCACGGTCGAGGAGGCCGTCGCCCACCTGGAGGCCGACCCCGCGCGCAAGCTCGTCGGGACGGACGCTCTGCAGCGCTGGATGCAGGAGACCAGCGACCGGGCCATCGCCGAACTCGGCGCCTCCCACTTCGACATCCCGGAGCAGATCCGCGAGCTCGAGTGCATGATCGCGCCGACTCAGGAAGGCGGGATCTACTACACCGGCCCGACCGACGACTTCTCCCGCCCCGGCCGCATGTGGTGGTCCGTGCCGGAGGGTGTGACGGAGTTCGACACCTGGCGCGAGCTGACGACCGTGTACCACGAGGGTGTTCCCGGCCATCACCTCCAGATCGCGCAGGCCACGTACAACCGTGCGGAGCTGAACACGTGGCGGCGCGTGCTCGCCGGCACGTCGGGCCACGCCGAGGGCTGGGCCCTCTACGCGGAGCGCCTGATGGAGCAGCTCGGCTACCTCGACGACCCCGCCGACCGCCTCGGCATGCTGGACGGGCAGCGCATGCGCGCTCTGCGCGTGGTGCTCGACATCGGCGTGCACCTCGGCAAGCCGCGCCTGGACGGCGACGGCGTGTGGGACCACGATTACGCGCTCGACATGATGCGCCGCAACGTGAACATGTCCGATGAGTTCCGGCAGTTCGAGGTCAACCGCTACCTCGGCTGGCCGGGGCAGGCGCCGTCGTACAAGGTCGGCCAGCGCATCTGGGAGCAGGTCCGCGACGCCGTCAAGGAGCGCGAGGGCGACGCCTTCGACATCAAGGCGTTCCACAAGCGCGCGCTCGACATGGGCGGCGTCGGGCTCGACACGCTGCGGTCGGTCTTCCAGGTCGGCTGAGATCCGCATCCCATCACGGGAATGCGCCCTGCCCCTTGAGGGTTCATTCATCTGAATACGAAAGGGGCAGGGATGGATCTGCAGTTCGGATTGGGCACATTCGGCGATGTGAGCCGCGGAGCCGACGGGGAGATGCTGAGCGGCGCGCAGTCGATCCGCAACATCGTCGCGCAGGCCGTGCGCGCCGAGGAGGTCGGCGTGGGCTACTTCGGCGTGGGGGAGCACCACCGGCGCGAGTTCGCCGTGTCGAGTCCCGAGATGGTGCTCGCAGCCATCGCGTCCCGCACGGAGCGGATCCACCTCGGCACCGCGGTGACGGTGCTGTCGTCCGACGACCCGGTGCGCGTGTACGAGCGCTTCGCGACCCTGGACGCGCTCTCGAACGGCCGCGCCGAGGTCGTTCTCGGACGGGGATCCTTCACGGAGTCGTTCCCGCTGTTCGGCTACGACCTCCGCGACTACGACCGCTTGTTCGAGGAGAAGCTCGAACTGTTCGTCGAGCTCCTCAAGGAGGAGCCGGTCACGTGGCAGGGGACCGTTCGGGCGCCGCTCGAGAATGCGGACGTCTTCCCGAAGACCGAGAACGGCCTGCGCACCT
Organism: Microbacterium sp. MYb64; assembly: GCF_002979495.1. Lineage (NCBI taxonomy): Bacteria > Bacillati > Actinomycetota > Actinomycetes > Micrococcales > Microbacteriaceae > Microbacterium > Microbacterium sp. MYb64. Next base: position 75,482 of record NZ_PCOW01000005.1, read on the forward strand.
GGGTCGGCGTCGGCGGGTCGCCGGAGTCCGTCGTCCGCGTCGCACGCTACGGGCTCGGGCTCACGCTCGCGATCATCGGCGGCGCAGCGGCACGCTTCAAGCCGTTCGTTGATCTGTACCACCGCTCCACCGCGGCCTTCGGCACGACGGTGCACCCCATCTCGGTGCACTCGCCAGGGCACATCGCCGACACCGATGCCGAGGCCTGGGACGCGGCCTATGAGGGCATGGAGGCGATGAACAACACCATCGGCCGGGAGCGCGGGTGGCCCGCCTACAGCCGCGCCCGGTTCCAGAACGACGTGGGCCCCGAGGGGGCGATGTACAGCGGCTCCCCGGATCGCGTCGCGCGGAAGATCGTCGACACGGTGCGCGCCCTCGGCATCGGCCGGTTCGAGCTCAAGTACGCCTCCGGACCGCTTCCGCACGAGGCGATGATGCGCAGCATCGAGCTGTACGGCACCGAGGTGATCCCGCGGGTGCGGGCGATGCTCGCCGACGACTGACCCGCGCTCACGACGGCGCCGCGCGGACGATCATCCGCCCGGCGCCGTCGTCGTAGGCTGAGGGGATGAGCACTGTCCGTTTCGTCGCCATCGGAGACTCGTTCAGCGAGGGCGTGGGTGACGAACTCCCCGACGGCACTGTCCGCGGGTGGGCGGACCTCGCCGCGATGGGGTGGGCCGACGCGATCGGCCAGACGATCGAGTACGCGAACCTCGCGATCCGCGGCCGGCTCGCCTGGCCGGTGGTCGAGGAGCAGCTCGAGCCCGCCCTCGCGTTGAAGCCGACGCACCTGTCCTTCAACGCGGGCGGCAATGACATGCTGCGCCCGAAGGCCGACATCGAGCACATCGCCGATGCGTTCACGCGCGTGCTGCGACGGTGCGATGAGGCCGGCACCACGCTCATCGTGCTCTCCGGGGCGAACCCATCGGCGCAGCTGCCGCTGACCTCGCTCATCCAGCGTCGCGGTGACGAGCTGTCCGCGGCCGTGCTCCGCAGGATCCAGGATCGGGCCGATGTGCTGCAGGCGCTGAACTGGCCCGATCGTGAGCTCAGCCGGCCCGAGTACTGGGCGGAGGACCGCCTGCACATGAACGCGAACGGCCACCACCGCGTCGCCGCGCGCGTGCTCGACGCCGTCGGCGCCGGAGCTCCCGAGGAATGGTGGCATGCTCACGACGTGCCAGAGGAGGAGCCGCTCAGCACGGCCGCGTACTACCGGCGGCACGTCGGCCCGTGGATCAAGCGCCGTGTCACGCGGCGCTCGTCCGGCGACGGCCGCCGCCCGAAGTTCGCCGAGTGGACCGAGATCCGCCCGTCGTCCGCAGGCTGAGCAGGCGCTGCCGCGAACCGCTCAGCCAGCGACAGTCTTCAGTGCGGCACGCGGGCGAGGAACTCCGCTGTCGCGGGATGCTGCGGCGCATCGAAGATCTGCTCGGGCGGCCCCTGCTCGATGAGCACGCCGTCCTTGAGGAAGACGACCCGGTCGGCGACCTCGCGGGCGAAGGACATCTCGTGCGTGGCCATGAGGATCGTCGTGCCGCGTCCCTTGAGCTCGCGGACCAGATCGAGGACCTCGCCGACGAGCTGCGGGTCGAGCGCGCTCGTGATCTCATCCAGGAGCAGCAGCTCCGGATCCGTGAGGATCGCGCGCACGATCGCGACGCGCTGCTGCTGCCCGCCCGAGAGGCGGTCGGGGTAGGCCTCGGCCTTGTCCCCGAGGCCGAGCGTCGTCAGCAGCTCGAGGCCGCGTCGAGCGGCTTCCGCCTTCGGCAGCCGGTGCACACGGCGCGCAGCCAGCGTGACGTTGTCGAGCACGGTGAGGTGCGGGAACAGATTGAAGTGCTGGAAGACGACCCCGATCCGCGCGCGGATCGCATCCGCGTCGATCCGGGGATCCGTGATGTCCGTCCCGGAGAGCAGGATCTGTCCGTCGTCGACCCGCTCGATGAGGTTCATCGTGCGGAGCAGCGTGGATTTGCCGGAGCCGGACGCGCCGATCAGCACGACGACCTCATGCGCGTCGACCGCGAGGTCGATGCCGCGCAGCACATCGTGGTCGCCGAAGCGCTTGCGGACACCGAGCGCCTCGATCACGGCGGTCATACGATCCCTCCGGCCTGCTCGCGCTTGTTGAGACGCGCCGTGACGACGTCGGTGAGCCGGATCATCGGCCAGCTCAGGATCACGAAGAAGAGCCCGGCGACGACGTACGGCGTGAAGTTGAACGTCTCGGCGACCTGGAGCTGCGCCGCGCGGACCGCGTCGATCGCGCCGAGGACCGAGATGAGCCCGACATCCTTCTGCATCGAGACGAAGTCGTTCATGAGCGCGGGGACCACTTTGCGCACGCCCTGGGGGATGACCACGATCCGCAGGGTCTGCCCGTGCGTGAGTCCGAGCGAGCGCGCCGCGACCCGCTGCGAGGGGTGCACGGCCTCCATCCCGGCGCGGAGCACCTCCGCGACGTACGCCGAGTAGCTGATGACGAGCGCGATCGTGCCCCAGAACATCGCGGGCATGCGAGGGAAGATCATGAGCGCCGGGATCCCGAAGCCGACCAGGTACAGCACGATCAGCAGCGGCACGCCGCGGAAGAAGTCGGTGTACGCCGCGGCGAGCAACCGCAGCGGGAAGAACACGGGGCCGCGCAGCGAGCGCATGACGGCGAGCAGGGTGCCGAGCAGCGCCACGCAGACGGCGGAGATGACGAGCACCACGATGTTGAGGAGCAGACCCTGGAAGATCGGGCCCACGCTCGCGAGCGCGGCCTTGGGGTCGAAGAACGTCTCGCGGACGACCTTCCAGCCAGGGGTGTTCGCGATCACGATGACGAGCACCCCGGCGACAACCAGACTGCTCAGCAGCGCGAGCAGAACGGACCACACCGTCGCGCGGCGTCGAAGCGCGCGGCGGGACAGCTCGAGTGCGCTCGGCTGCCACGCCGCTTCGGTCAGGGGAGCGGTCACTTCAGGACGGGGACGTTCACGGCCTCGCTCAGCCACTTCTTCTGCAGCTCGGCGATGGTGCCGTTCTTCTGCAGCGCGTCGACGGCCTTCGTGACGGCCGGCGTGAGCGAGGAGTTCTTCGGGAGCACGAAGGCGAACTGGTCGCCGCCCTTGTCGTCGGCGAACTGCCCGACCACCGCCGCGTTCTCGAGCTGGGCCGCGGTCACGTAGAACGCGCCGGGCAGGTCCGTGATCATCGCATCGATCTGGCCGCCCTTGAGCGCCTGGACCACATCGTCGACCGAGTTGAAGACGCTGAGGTCGCCGGTGCCGAGCTGTGCCTTCGCGACGGTGTAGCTCGTCGTGCCGGTTGCGACGCCGACCTTGGCCTTCTTGAGATCTGCGATGCTCGTGGCCGAGGCGGCGGGCGTGCCCTTCGCCGCGACGACCGCCTGCGTGGTCGTGTAGTACGACGACGAGAAGTCGACGGCCTTCTTGCGGTCCTCGGAGATCGAGAACTGCTGGATGTTGAGGTCCCAGTCCTTGGGGCCAGGGGCGATGGCGGCGTCGAAGCCGGTGCGCGTCCACACGATCTGCTTGTCCGAGAAGCCCAGCTCGGCGGCGACCGCGTGGGCGACGGCGCCTTCGAAGCCCTTGCCGTTCGACGGCTCGTTGTCCACGAACCACGGCTCGTAGTCGGGGTCGCCGGTCGCGATCGTCAGCTTGCCCGCGGTGACGGTCTGCAGGGCCGCGCCGGTGGCGTCGGCACCGGCGGACGGGGCGGACGCGGCGGAGCCGCTGCACGCGGCGAGGGAGAGAGCGGCGGCGGCGGCGATCGTCGAGACGAGCGCGACACGGCGCAGAGCGGGTGCGAGGGACACGGAGACTCCTGAGATGCGGGTGCGGGGGCGGACGGGTGTGACTGCAGGCGCAGGTGCCCCGTTCATACCGTAGAGGAATCGGCGAGTCGCCAGTCGGCGAAGTCGAAACCCGGCGAAACGAAACAGGAGACCAGCACCTCGCGGTCATCCAGCGGACGAGCGGCCTGCCACACCCCGGCGGGGACGAGCGCCTGCGCAGCGTCGTCGGGGCCGAGCACGATCGTCTCGGCGTCTCCCGGCGCGGCCTCGGATCCGCCGAGACTGAGCTCGAGACGGCCGGGGCCGTGCCAGAGCCAGAGCTCGTCGCTGGACACGACGTGCCAGGCGCTGGATTCCTCCGGAGTGAGGAGATAGTGGATGCAGGTGGCCGCGGGGCGCGTGCCGCCGGCGGTCTCGATCGGATTCGGGCTCGTCCAGGTGCGACGGAACCAGCCGCCCTCGGGGTGGGGCTCGAGACCGAGGCGGATCGCGGTCGAGGGGACGGGTGCCGTCATGGGGTGCCTCCGTTGCAGGCGGTCAGGGGGTCTCGAAGGCCATGGTGGAGTGACGGACCTCGCCGGCGATCACGGTCGCGACGGATCGTCCCGCCCCGGCCTCGACGAGCTCCACCACTGCATCGGCACCCGGCGGGACGTCGAAGAACGCGAGATCCGCAAGGGCTCCGACCGCGAGGTAGCCGGTGCGGTCAGGACCGACGTCGATCCCCATGGCGTGCGCACCGCCGAGGGTCGCGGCGTTCAGGAGCCGTGCGTGCAGCTCGCGATCGGTGTACCCCTGGGACCGGGCGATGCGGGCCAGCTCGGCGACGTCGGCGAGCAGATCGAGCGAAGGGCTCGACGAGAGCGAGTCGGTGCCCACGGCGATCGGGTTGCCCTCGCGCAGGTACGCCGCGATGGGCGGTTCCTCCAGCCCGATCACCGCGTTCGAGCGGGGGCACAACGCGACGCTCGTGTGTCGCTCACGCAGGATCGCACGGTCGCGGGCGCTCATGTAGACGCCGTGCGCGATGTGGCAGTCGGGGCCGAGCACGCCGAGCTGGTCCACGAACTCGGTCGCGCTGGTTCCGAAGCCGGCGTCGCGCAGCTCCTGGAAGCTCGCGAGGCCGGCCGTGTGCCAGGCATGGGCCTGGTCGTGCGCGAACTCGCTCTCGAACGCCGCCTCACCGAGGTGGATGTGGATCCGGCTGCCGCGTTCGCGGACGATGTCGGGGATCTCCAGCAGGGGTTCGATGTCGAGCGAGTACGGAGCGTGCGGCGACAGCCCGGTTCCCGGCGGCGTGGGCAGTGCATCCAAGGAGTCCTCGACCTGGCGACGCCCGGTGCGCGCCCAGTCCGCATTGGTCCAGCTCATCACCTCCCAGTAGGTGATGCCGTGCAGACGGGCGTCGTGCAGGGCCGACGCGGCAGCCCTGTCGGTCACGACATCGGCGGCGGCGGTCGTGCCGGTGCGGATCAGTTCCGCAGCGCCGTCCGCCGCCTCCGCGGCCCAGTTCCGCCCGGCCTCGTACACGGGGTCGAACGCCGTCACCCAGTCCTCGAAGCCCTGATAGCGGCCTCGTCCGACCTCGGCCATGCCGGTGTACTGCAGATGGGTGTGCGCGTTGACGAGCCCGGGGATCAGCACGCCGGGCCAATGCACCTCGGTGGGCGTGGCGCCGCGGTCGGCGAGGGATCGCTGCACCCAGGCGCGCTCGCCCACGTGCAGGATCCTGCCGTTCTGCACGGCGACGGCACCATCGGTGATCGGCGGGGCGGTGATGGGGAAGACCTGCCCCGCGGAGTACAGGGTCACGCCGTTCATGCCGTCGCCTCCCGGTACCGGGGCGAGCGCCAGTCGTCCTGCGCGCGGACCTGCGCGTCGCTGCGGACGTCGAGCGACTCGCCGCGCACAGCCAGCGCGGCGCGCGCGACCAGTTCGTCGGCGTCGGCGGGGAAGGGGTGCACGCCCGCCGGCAGGGACGTGCCGAGAAGCTGTGCCACAGCGGACAGCTGCACCGCGAAGGAGAGATCCATGATCTCGATCGGATTGCCCTCTGCGGCCGCGAGATTGACGCACCCGCCCCGTGCCAGGAGGAGCGCACCATCGCCCGCGCGTTCGAGATGGCGGAGCGTGGCGCCGTCGCGCTCGAACGGGAGCAGCCCCGCGACGTCGACATCGACCTCTCCTGGCACGCCTCCGGCGACCGCCACGATCCGCGCCGCGTGCAGGGTCTCGGCATGGATGGTGTGCGGGGCGCCCGTGGCGGAGACGACCAGAGCGCCGGGCGCCACGGCTTGCAGGCGTCCGGTCCGGTATCCGTCGTGCGCCGCCCGGAGCGCCCGCACCGGATCGGTCTCCGTGACACTGACCTGCGCGCCGAGGGCGCGCAGGTGCGCCGCGACGCCTTCGCCGACGGGGCCGTATCCCACGACGACCGCCGGCTGGTCGCGCATGCAGATGCCCGCCGCGTCGAGCACATCCGCGATCGCGAACACGCAGGACTGCCCAGTGCCGTAGCGGTTGTCGAACGCGGTCTTCATCGGCGCATCGTTCACGGCGACCACCGGGATCCGCAGCACGCCCTCCGCCGCCATCCGGCGGAGGGGAGTGAGGCCGCTCGTCGTCTCCTCTGCGGCGCCTCTGATACCGGCGAGGAGCTCCTCCTCATGGGCGAGCCGGATCAGGTGCGAACCGTCGTCCAGCAGCAGGTCGTGACCACGACGAAGGAAGGCGATCGCGGCCTCGCGCTCGGCCGCTCCTGACAGCGACGGGTCCCCGTCGACCGGGATCCCTCGTGCACGCAACGCGGCGGCGACCTCGGGGTCGATCTCGTCGGGATGCGCGTACACCGCGACATCTCCGCCCGCGTCGCGCAGCTGCAACGCGAGCTGCGCGGTCTTCGGCTCGAGCACCATCGCGATGCCGATCCGGATCCCGTGGACTGTTTCCGCGGCGTGCAGGGCCTCGGCGAGCCCGCGGGAGACGGGCATATGCGATCCCGCGAAGTCGATGCGTTCGTCGGCGGTCTCGCGCCGGGGCAGCGGAGCGCCGCCGAGCAGGATCTCCGTCGCGGTCCCCGGTGCGAACACGACCGCGCCGTCGCCGATCCGGGCGCCCAATCGCGAGAGCAGCGCGCGCAGCTCGTCGGCCACGTCGTCTTCCCCGACGACGCCGATGGTGCGGCCGGCCACCAGCAGATTAGTGTCACGGGCGAACCGGCGCACGAGTCGTTCGGCGATCAGGAGGGCGTCGGGCACCTGTTCAGCGTAGAGGTTCCGCCGGCCCGCTCGCCGCCGCGCGACATCGCTCCGTCACTCACCGCCGGCAGGGGGCGACAGGCGATAGGTGAGCTCGGCGAAGGGCCCTGCCTGGCGCGCTCCGGTGAGCTCGAGGCGGGAATGGTCGAGGTCGCGAGGCAGCAGCGGCCTGCCCGAGCGGAGCGTCGCAGGAGCGAACGTGACCACGATCTCGTCGAGCAGACCTTCGTCGGCGAACTGTCCGGCGAGATCGCCACCCCCGACGATCCACACATCGCGGGCTCCGGCGGCTGCGACGATCTCGTCCCAGTGCTCGCGGACCGGTCCCCGAACGAACCGGATGTCCGCGCCCGGAACCCGGGGGAGCTCGCGCGACGTGAAGACGAATGTGGGGCGGTCGCCGTAGAACTGCTGCCAGCGCTCCGGGTGGTCGAGCAGGCCTTCCTCCCGCAGAAGCCACTCATAGGTCGAGGAGCCCTCGACGAGAACGCCGACCTTCTCGGTGAACGCGGCGATGTCTGCGGTCGCCGCATCCTGGGGGATCGAGAGTAACCAGGACAGCGAGTCGGCGTCGTCGGCGAGGAAGCCGTTGAGGGTCGAGGCGGTGTAGAAGATCGCGCGCGTCATGCGGGCGACGCTATCCGAGGCCTCCGACATCGGCGGCGGCCTCGCGGCGCCGCAGGTGCAACTGCCACTCGCGTGCAGTGACGACCACGATGAACACGTCGAAGAGCGTGAGCGCGAGCATCCACCAGCTGAAATGGACGATCAGTTCGTAGCACTGCAGGACGATGAAGACCCCGAGCGCGGCGAGCATCCACGGATACGCCCAGAGCTGCTGTCTCAGCAGCGCCCAGACCAGCACCACCTTGATGATGCCGTGCAGGAGCAGATACGCGGCCGCGAAGAGCGTCGTCCTCGTGCCCCAGGAATCGCCGAGGTGGATCGCCCAGTGGAATACGGGAGAGCGTTCGTGGCCCACGAGCACGAAGGAGACGACATCTCCGAGGGCTTCGCGCAGCGCCGCCGGGGAGATGAACAGCAGCGCGAGCCCGCCGATCAGCTCGGCCACGCCGTCCAGCCCCTTGAGCACGATGCTCACGGCGAACACCCGGTCCAGGGTGCGGTGGGAGGCGGTGGCCGTCATAGACCCGATGGTAGGTCTGGCGGCTTTTAGACTTCCCTGAGATGAGTGACATCGAGATGCGCGCCCTGCCGGCTGGTTCCGTCGCCCTGCACGATGCGCGGAGCAAGCGCCGCTGGCAGGTGGACCTGGAGCCGTTCGAGATCGGCGTGTTCGCCGTGACCGAGGAGCAGGTGTCCGAGCTGCTCGGGATCGCGGCGGAGCATCCGGACCGCCCTGCCGTCGAGGTCTCCTGGCAACGGGCGATCCGCTTCTGCAACGCGGCCTCGGAATGGGAGGGACTGGATCCGGTATATCGGTTCGATGGCGCGGAGGTGCGCTGGGACGTCGATGCGGACGGCTACCGGCTTCCGACCGAGGCGGAGTGGGAGTACGCGTGCCGCGCCGGGTCGACCGCGCCGCACTACGGCCCACTTCAGGATGTCGCGTGGACGGCGGCCGACGGCCTGCGTCACCCCCAGCGCGTGGGGGAGAGGATGCCCAACCTGAATGGGCTCTTCGACACCCTCGGCAACGTCTGGGAGTGGTGCTGGGATCTACTGGATCCGGCGCGCTACGGGGAGTATCGCGTGTTCCGCGGAGGCGGGTTCGCGGACGATGCGTGGAGCGTCCGTGCCTCGGTACGGCGCGGGGGAGACCCGCGCACCGCTCAGGACGATCTCGGGTTCCGGGTCGCACGCGGCGGTTTCGACCGCGTGGACGCCGCTCAGGGCTGGTCTCTCGCCGCCGATGAGGAGCGGGCGCTGCTCGCCGGGCCGCTGCCGTCGGGCTGGACGCCCCGACGCTGAGCGTGATCTCCCGCGACGAAGCTCAGCCGCCGGGACACTCGCAGGGCTCACCGCTCGAGCACTGGCAAGGGGCCGCGGGGTAGTCGGTCGTGTCGACATGGCGCCGCACCGTCAGATCGTCGAGCGCGACGGTCGTCGCCTCGGCCATGGATTCGGGCAGTCGGCTCGCGACAGGGCTCCTGGCGCAGTCCGCGGAGGTGGTATCAATTCCGGAGCCGTCCCGGGCGACCACGAGCGTCCAGCACGTGCGCAGGGAGACCTGTGCGTAGAACAGCCCGCCACCGGTCTCTCCGCTCGCTGAGGTCATCAGCGTCAGTGCGGTGCCGGAAGCATCCTGGCGGAGGTCCGTCAGCAGCCAGGATCCCTCAGCGCTCGTCCGGCGGACATCCGCCAGACCGGAGATGTTCGCCAAAGCCGCTTCCGGATCGTGAGACAACGCCGCCCGGAACGGCCAGATCTGGTCCTGCGATTCCTCGACCATGTGCACGAGTCCTTGGCGGGCGCTGTGCTCGGCACTCGATTGCGGTGACCATGAGCCGCATGCCGACACGAGCATGATGCACGCGCTGACCAGCAGCACTCCGATGATCCGCGTCGTCTTCGACCTGCGCATCTCGTCATCGTGTCACGAAGCCCATGCCATCGGCGGTATGAGCCCGGCGATGAGCGCGGTCCCGGCTCTGCTCCGCATCGCGTGCCTCACGGGCGTGGATGATCCTGGCGGCAGGCCAGTCCCTCGTCCGACGGTGGGGAAGTCAGGGCATCGAGCGCACCAGGACGAGCGAGCCCTCGAACGCGGCCTGACGGCGGAGCGCACCGTATCGGCGGTCCCACTCGCCGGAGTCGAGCGCGTTCCGCAGTCGATCGGCGTAGTCCCTGGCGCGCACAGGATCCACGAAGCTCCATGCCGAGCAGGCCGCCCGCGCTCCCGCATCGAGCAGCGCCTCCGGCCTGCCGTAATAGGCCTCGTTGAAGCCGTCGGTGCAATCGAGGGGGATCGGCACCGGGTCGACGGTGACCGTTCCGCCAAGGGCGGAGGCGAGCCGGGCGACAGCCGGGTAGCGCCGCCGCTCGGTCTCGATCACGTCCGGGGCGTACTCGGCGAGCCAGAAGCGATCCAGCAGATCCGGATCGCACGTCAGGATCGCTACGGGCCCGCGTGTGACACGGCGGACCTCCGCGAGTCCGGCGGTGAGGTCGCTCCACTGGTGCACGGAGAAAGTCGTCATCGCGGCGTCGAATGTCGCGTCGGCGAACGGCAGCGATTCCGCCACGGCGTCGATCGCGGAGACGAGGTGCGGCGGTCGCTGCGCGCGCATGCTCGCGGACGGCTCGACGGCCGTCACCTCCAGATCGACCGGCTCGTAGCTCCCAGCGCCCGCGCCGATGTTGAGCACTGTGCGGGCATCGCCGAGCGCATCGCGCACGATCCTCGCGATCCTCGGATCCGGCCGGCGGAAGTCGCTGTAGGTCGCGCCGATGACCCCGTAGTCGGCGTCACCGGCGCTGCCGTCCTGAGTCCGCGACAGATCCGTCATGCCTTCGATCCTGACACGGACGCGCGCGTCGACGCCGCACGCGCCGCGATGGGATGATGAGGCCATGCCCGAGGAATCGCGCGCGGCGACGCTCACGACCGAGCGCTTGTATCTGAGGCCTCAACAGGTGCAGGACGCAGATGTCTTCCGGCGGCTGTGGACCGAACGCGACGAGCGGGTTCCTACACACCGTCGGCTCGATGCGGAGGGACATCCGACGGTGGCGGAGATCGCCGACGACATCCGCCAGAAGAGCGTTCGTGGACGGCCTCGGCTGCTCACGGTCGTGCTCCGCGAAAGCGATGCGGTGATCGGCTACTGCGGGTTGGCGTTCGACGACGACGGCGAACGGCCCGAGTTGGCCTTCGAACTGCTGAGTGCCGTGCACAATCGCGGATACGCCACCGAGGCCGGCGGCGCCGTCATCGAGTGGGCCGGAGAGGCGGGCTTTCCGCGCCTGTGGGCGAGCGTGTGGGACTGGAACCGGGCTTCGCGGCGCGCGCTGGAGAAGCTCGGCTTCGTGGACACCGGGACGATCGTCAAGGAGAGCGTCTACGGTCGCTCTCTGCTCACCGTGCGAGAACCGACAGGTTGAGCATGGCGACGATCGACGACGTGAGGGCTCTCGGGTCGACGCTCGAGCGCTCCTACGAGGTCTACGTCCGAGGCCGTCTGAAGTTCCGCGTGGGACAGATCGTGTATGTGGCGTTCTCGTCGGACGAGCGCATCATGGAGTTCGGGTTCCCCAAAGAGTTGCGCGAAGGACTCGTCGGTGGCCAGCCCGACAAGTTCCAGCTGCCGTCGCCGTCCGACATGCGCTTCCACTGGGTGCGCTCCGATCTCGCGGCCCTGGATCCGGGGGAGGCACGGGAGTTCGTCGTGGATGCGTGGCGCATGGTCGTCCCGCAGAAGCTGTCCCGCGCCTACGATCTGGCCCACCCGTACGGACCGGCGTGATCCGGGCCTCTGGGCCTTCACTCAGGTGACAAGGGGATATGCTCGACCTCAGGTTGTTGAAGTTGTGGTTTCTGCCGGAGTCCTGCTCCGGACCAGCTTCTGGGCTCGGTCATCGGCCGAGCGGGTATTCAGTTCAGTGACTCTGGTTGCGTCAGCCATTGTGATGCACTCCTCACCGGTTGGTTTTCTGATCTCTCCTGCTGTTCCCGTATCCCTCCCGCTGCCCGTGTCGGCCTCGGTGATCATGTGGACCCTTCCCCGCATGTCGGATCGACGACCAGACCGAGCGCCTGCCGGCGCGACCCCCTACTTCCCGACGGCATCGTCGCGGATTCGCGGACCGTTCAACGGGTCCCAGACAAGAAGGAATGACGACATGGCCACTGGCATCGTCAAATGGTTCAACACCGAAAAGGGCTTCGGATTCATCGCGCCCGACGACGGCTCCGCCGACGTCTTCGCGCACTTCAGCGCGATCACGGGTGACGGCTACCGCAACCTCGAGGAGAACCAGAAGGTCTCGTTCGACTCCGAGCGTGGCCCCAAGGGCATGCAGGCTGCGAACATCCAGGTCATCTGAGTTCTCACGAAAAGCGGGCGTCCCGGCATGCACATACCGGGACGCCCGCTTTTCGTTGCGCGGAGCGTCGTCCTCTGCGGGAGCCCCAGGCTGCGGGCGAACTGTCGGCCCGACCTATCATGGGGACGGTGACTCAGGAATCCGCGGCCGCACAGCAGGACCTCCCGGACTCCGCGCTGGTCGCCCGTCTTCTCCAGGAACAGGCTCCGCATCTCACCGGACAGGCGCTCCGCCCCAGCACGGCGTCGGGGAGCAGCAACTGGGTGTTCCGCCTAGGCAACGAGCAGGCTGTTCGTCTGCCCCGGTCCGAGGGTTACGCCGACGACCTGCTCAAGGAGGTGCGTTGGCTCCCGAGATTCGGGCCTGCCCTTCCCGTACCGGTTCCTCGCGTCGAGTTCGTCGGTGACGCGTCAGAAGCGTTCCCGAGACCGTGGACCGTCGTCTCCTGGTTGCCAGGGGATCCGCCTGCCGACCTCGACAGCACGCGGCAGGCCGAACTGGCGACGACACTCGGTCACTTCCTGCAGAGCCTTCATGACGTGGACGCCTCAGGAGTTCCGGAAGGCGCCGAGCACTGGGGGTATCGCGCGGGCGAACCCGTCACGGACACGATCGACGAGTGGGCCGACTACGCGGCGACGCGACTCTCCGACGTGTTCGATCCGGAAGCGGTCCGTCGGGCTTGGCGACTTCTGCGCGATGTCCCACCCGCGACAACGCCTCCCTGCTGGATCCACACCGACCTGTCGGCGGAGAACATACTCGTGCGGTCGGATGGAACACTGGCCGGAGTGATCGACTGGGGCGGCCTGGGAGTGGGCGATCGTGCCGTCGACCTGCTCTACGCGTGGAGCATGTTCGACGCCCCCGCGCGCGACGTGCTTCGCGCTGCTGCCGCAGCTGACGATGCCACGTGGGCCAGAGCTCGTGCCTGGGCGTTCGTCGGTCCAGGACTGCTCACGATCGAGAACTACCGCCAGACGATGCCGGGACGAACAGCCAAGCTCATCGCGATGGTCACGACAATCGCAGCGGAGGTCGGCATCCGGCTTCGTTGAACGAACGGATCACGCGCGGCCTCGCGATCACAGGAACCACGCCACCCGGAGCCGGGCACGACTCCGGCCGGTGATGCTCCGGCGCCCGTGGCGCTTCCGATGCCGGGTCCGTATCCTTCAGGCATGAGCGAGCCCTCGATTCCCCGCCCCGCCCTGGGCTATGTCGCGTCGTGATCACACGGGCTCCGAGCGTGCTAGGTTGAGCCGCGATCGCAAACGGCTGTGGAACCACAACCTCCACTTTCACCGCCTCGTCACGGACGCGATTCCCGCAGGCGCAACGTCGGCGCTCGACGTCGGCACCGGTGATGGCGCGCTGGCGGGGGAGTTGCGGGCGGTGATGTCGGACGTCACCGGCATCGACCTCGACCAGGGCGTGCTCACACGCGCGCAAGCCGAGCACCCCGGCGTCGCCTGGGTTCACGGCGACGTGATGGTCCATGACTTCGGTCGGACCTTCGATGTGGTGGCTTCGATCGCAACTCTCCATCACTTCGATGACACGCGTGCGGCACTGCGAAGGCTTGGCGCCCTCACCTCGCCGGGCGGAGTTCTCGTCGTCGTGGGACTCGCGCGATCCACGACCTGGGGAGACCATGCGCACGATGCGCTCGGCATCGTTCAGCACCAGTGGTACTCGCGGACGCGGACGTACTGGGAGCACTCGGCGCCCACGGTATGGCCGCCGCCGCATTCGTATTCGGAGGTTCGCGAGTCCGCAGCCCAGGAGCTGCCCGGGGTCCGGTGGAAGCGCCTCGCCCTGTGGCGATACGCCCTCACCTGGCAGAGGTCGGAGTAGCGCTGTCGCACGGCGAGGGAGGCGATGCGCACGTCAAACGCGCGCCGGCGCCGGATACAGCAGATGCAGCACGCGGTCGCCACGAATGACTTCCACGGGGTCGGCGAGCAGAATCTCATCGCTGACGCTGCCGAAGTAGCGCTTACCCTGACCGAACACCACCGGCACGATATCGATCGCGACGCGGTCGACCAACCCGGCGGCGACCGCCTGTCCAGCCATCTCGCCCGCGCACAGAACCACGTCGCCATCGCCCGCGATGTCTTTGGCCGTGGCGATCGCGCTCTCGATGTCGCCACAGAACGTGAATGGCGCGTCCGGGTGGCGGTCGCGCCACTCGTCGGCCTCGCGATGGGTGACAACGACGACGTGGTCGCCGATCACGGGCACGCCGTTCCATCCATTCGTGAAGTCGAACATGTGGCGCCCCATGATGACGCAGCTGGTCTCATCGATCAGCCGGCCGAGGTAGGCCGCCGAGGAAGCCGAGACGTGCCACTCGTATCCGCTCGAGGGTACGCGTACGGCGACGTCGCCGTTCTCGTACCAGTCGAACAGCGGCCCGACGCTGTCGTCGGGCCGAGCGATGTAACCGTCGATAGAGGCGACGGCGTGGACGGTGACCGTGCTCATGGGATCCTCCTGTCGTTGATCGGCTTCACTCCAGGGAACACCGCCGCGAAGAATTATGCAACCGATTGGTTGGATAATGTGGCACGATCGCACCATGACCGACAACCCCGTGCCCACCGTCCCGCCGAACGCGATGCTGCTGGAGCTCGTGCTCGTCCCTGTCAGCGACATCGACCGCGCGAAGGCGTTCTACGCCGACCAGCTCGGCTTCACCGTCGATGTCGACGTCGAACCGTCCGAAGGGGTCCGCATCGTGCAGCTCACTCCGCCAGGCTCCTATTGCTCGATCACACTCAGTGCCGGCCTGCCCGGGACCCAGATGCCGCCTGGCTCGCTCCGCGGACTGCATCTCGTCGTCTCCGACATCGCTGCTGCGCGCGCGAAGCTGGCCGAACGCGGCGTCGACATCGGGCCGGTGGAGGATGTCGGCGGTGTCTTCTACGCCGGCTTCGCGGATCCTGATGGCAACACCTGGACGTTGCAGCACATGCCCTGGCGACGCTGATCGGGCTTTCTGAGCCGCCGGTTGCGAGAGGGGAGAGCGCCGCACCGAGCCAGGGGAGGGGAGCCCCGGATCTCGTACCCGCATCGCCTCTGATGGAGATACCTCGCCGGGGAGTCTTACCCTGGCGTGGTGGCAGAACGACAGAAGATCCTCGCATCGATAGACACGGACTTTCCGCGGTGGTACCAGGACGTGCTCGAGAAGGCCGAGCTCGCCGACAACGGACCCGTGCGCGGCACGATGGTCATCCGACCGTATGCGTACGCGGTGTGGGAGCGGATGCAGTCCGAGGTCGACGCCCGGATCAAGGCGACCGGTGCCGAGAACGTGTACCTGCCGCTGTTCATCCCGCAGTCGTATCTCGAACGTGAGGCCGAGCACGTCGAGGGTTTCAGCCCTGAGCTCGCCGTGGTCACGCATGCCGGCGGCAAGGAGCTCACCGAGCCCATCGTCGTGCGTCCGACGTCCGAGACGCTTTTCGGGGAGCTGATGGCGAAGTGGATCCAGTCGCACCGCGATCTGCCGATGTTGCTGAACCAATGGGCGAACGTCGTGCGCTGGGAGATGCGTCCGCGATTGTTCCTGCGCACCAGCGAGTTCCTGTGGCAGGAAGGGCACACCGCTCACGCCACGCGTGAGGACGCTGCCGAATACGCCACGCGCATTCACCTCCAGGTCTACAAGGACTTCCTGGAGAACGTGCTCGCGATCCCCGTGCTGCCCGGGTTCAAGACGCCGTCCGAGCGCTTCGCGGGCGCCACCAACACGATGACGTGCGAAGCGATGATGGGCGACGGCAAGGCGCTGCAGATGGCCACGAGCCACGAACTCGGCCAGAACTTCGCCACCGCCTTCGACATCACCTACACCGACGCCCACGGCAAGGTCCAGACCACCTGGACCACCTCCTGGGGCTCCTCGACGCGAATGATGGGTGGCCTGATCATGTCGCACGGTGATGACTCCGGACTGCGCATTCCTCCGCGCATCGCGCCGCATCAGGTGGTCGTCATCGCCGTGAAGGACGACGACCGCACGGTTGAGGCGGCGAAGCAGATCGTCGCGGACCTCGCCGCCGTGGGAGTGCGCACGAAACTGGATGTGCGCGTCACCCCTGGCTTCGGTCGCCGCGCCACCGAATGGGAGCTCAAGGGCGTGCCGGTTCGAATCGAGGTCGGTCCGCGCGATCTGGACGCGGCGCAGGTCACCTATGCGCGCCGCGACACGGACGGCAAGTCGACGCTGCCGCTGGCGGACCTCGTGACCACGATCCCGGTGCTGTTGGACCGGATGCAGGAGGACATGCTCGCGAGCGCCCGCACGCGCCTCGCTGAGCGCACGACGCACGTGTCGACGATCGAGGAAGCGCGCGAAGCCGCTAAGACCGGGTTCGCGGTGATCGACTGGGCCGTGCTCGGCGAGGCCGGCGAGAAGGAGCTCAACAGGGACGCCATCACCGTGCGCTGCCTGCAGACGCGCGACGGGCAGATGCCCGACCCGCTGAATCCCGAGCAGGATCTCGTCGCGATCGTCGGGCGCGCGTACTGACGTCCGCTCCTCAGCGCAGCCGGACGAGACGGTACCGGCCATCCGGCGTGCGACCACCGAAGTGGAACCCCAGGCGTTCCGCCAGGCGCAGAGACGGGTGGTTGTCTTCATGGATCACCGCAGCGATCCAGTTCGCCCCCAGCTCGGCGAAGGCGACGTCGATGAGTGCCGTCGCGGCCTCCGCTGCGTATCCCTGTCCTGTGCAGGACGGGAGCAGCAGCCAGCCGATCTCGGCGCCGAAGGTGAGTGGATCCGTACCGCGCAGATGCAGCGAGACATCGCCGATCACCACCTCGCCCCGTGTGACGGCGAGTGCAAGGAAGTCGCCGTCGTAGCAGAGCCGGGTGTGCCGGGTTCGATGCTGCAGATGCCGCGCCGAGGCACGGCGATTCCGGGCCGGCCACGGCAGGAACTCACGGATCGTGGGCGACGACTGGATCCGAAACCAATCTGCGGTGTCGGCCGTTCTATAGGGGCGCAACAACAGGCGGGGCGTCTCCAGAGTGCGGGCGATGAGAGGGTTGCGCACGCCGGACCCGCGAAGGAAGTCCGGGCGGCGCAGCGGGAGCACGTCTCGCACCGCCCGCATCCAGGACCCTTCGCCGCCCGGATGCTGCAGCGCGCGGCGCTCGTGCGTCGGGTCGCGATGAACGATGCCTGCCATGGCTCCGAACCTAGGCACGCCCGCCATGCGCGACTGAGGCGGTGACTCTGCGCCCTCTGTGAAACACTTCGGTCCGCGATAAACGCACCCCGTGCACTACGCGGTCGGCGCCGAGAAGAGGTCGGGACTCGATCAGTACACGATTCGCTGTACTATAGCGGCATGCTCACCGCCACGCGACCACACACGGCTGCTCTGTCTCGCCTGGGCCATGCTCTGTCGGACTCGACTCGGGCGGCCGTTCTCCTGGCACTACGGAAGGGGCCGGCCTACCCGTCCGAGCTCGCCGACGATCTGGGCGTGTCGCGGCAGGTGATGTCGAACCAGTTGGCATGTCTGCGCGGCTGCGGGCTCGTGGAGGCTGTCGCAGAAGGCAGGCGTTCGTCGTACCGGCTCGCCGACCCGCACCTCGCGCCTGCCCTCACCGAGCTTCTCCAGGTCGTCTTGTCGGTCGAACCGGACTGCTGCACGGGGGAGGGGTGCAGCTGCTCATGACGATCGCCTCCCGCACCGGCGATCGCCGCCAGGTCTTGCAGCGACGGATCCGCTGGATCGTCGCGGCGACCATCGGATACAACCTCGTCGAGGCCATCGTCGCCATCGGCGCGGGCGCAGCAGCGTCGTCGGGCGCGCTGGTCGCGTTCGGCCTGGATTCGACCGTGGAAGTGATGTCTGCAGCTGCCGTTGCCTGGCAGTTCACCCGTCGTGACCCGGAACGATGGGAGAAGGGAACGCTGCGCGTCATCGCCGTCGCGTTCTTCGCCCTCGCGGTCTACGTGACGGCCACGTCGCTCATGACGCTCATCGGGCGCGTGGAAGCGGAGCACACAACCCTCGGAATGGTCATCACGGCGCTGAGCGTCATCGTCATGCCGTTCCTCTCGCTGGCCGAGCGCCGCGCGGGCCGTGAACTCGGCTCAGCGACGGCAGTCGCAGACTCGAAACAGACACTGATCTGCACGTATCTGTCGGCCGCCGTGCTGGTCGGTCTGGTGCTCAATTCGCTGTTCGGGTGGTGGTGGGCCGACGCGGTCGCAGGCCTGGTGATCGCCGGGTTCGCGATCCGAGAGGGCTTCGAAGCCTGGCGAGGCGACGCTTGCGCGACGTCGGTCGGCATGATCCTCGAGGACGACGAGGACCCTCGCCACTGAGTCGCTGGCGACCTCCTCGAGAACCGGCTCAGTGGCCGTTCACCGCACACGTATCATCGCTCGGTGCTTCGGGGGCGCTCTGAGGTGAGCACCCCCGAAGCCGGGTTGATCAACACCGTCCGGGAGCCACCTACCGCAATGGTTGGGGATCCCATGCCGCCTCCTGGGGGACAAAGGCGGCCGATGAATTTCTATCAACGCGAAGTGTCCCGTCCTAACCCCGTTGCAAGGAGTGCAAAAGGGGCGCACATCGCCTTCCTCTCGTCGCGCGGAAGAACGAGAGTCAGCCGGACAATATCGTCCGCGTTCAGAACCGGCAATCGGCGACAGGTAGATCCGCTCGCCGCTCTGGTGCCCCGAGAGCGCGGGATATGGCACGGGATGCCGCTCGCGTGGTCTCGGTGAGAGCCTGAAGGGGGCCATCGCCGTGCCGGAACACCACCGAAAGCCCTGCTATCGCGTGCCCGCCAGAGTCGAGAATTGGCGCGCCGATTGCTGCCGCGCTCGGGTCGGCGCCACGATCCGACTGCACGTATCCTCGTTCCCTGACGCGTGCAAGCAGGGTGCGCAGAGCATCCGGATCAGTGCAGGTATAGGGGGTCAGTGCGGGAAGGGGGCCGTCGAGAATCTCCTGCTGATCGCTTCCCGAACTGTTGGCCAGCAGCGCAAGACCGCTCCCTGTCGCATGGAGGGGAATCGATGAGCCGACCGTGTACATCATGGGTAGGCCGGCGGAACCGAACATGCGTGCTACGACCAATCCCGCCATGCCTTCCCGGACGACCAGCCCTACGTCGTATCGCGTCCGCAGAAAAAGCTCCTGCATCACAGGCTGCGCGACCTCGATGAGGTTGACTCCCGTCGGCGCGCACATCGCAATCCTCTGCAATGCGGAACCTATCGCGTAGCGCCCCGTCGTATCGCGGGTCAGCAGGCCGGCCCGCAAGAGATCATCGGCGCGCCGTAGGGCGGTTGAAGGAGTCAGCCCGGTGATGCTGCTTAATTCACCCAGCGATATCTTTGGCCGTTGGACGGTGAACGCGTCAAGAATCCGTGCCGCCTTGGATATGACGGTCACGTCCACAGCGCGCGCTATCTCCATGATTGGCCACACTGTCTTATAGACGCCGGTAATAGCAGGTCGAGAGGCCGTGAATAATGTTCCGGAAAAGACTCTCAGTCGCCGGAAGGTATGCACGTTCTCATCGCGGGGCGTTGAATCGTTCGGCCCGCCCGCGACGTAGAATTCAGGACGCACTTTTGTGGACGGCGGGGAAGGGGAGGGGTCGCCTAGTGCCGAGTTGATTTCGACCCCCAAGATGTCATCGATAGAAGATGAACGCCCAGAAAGCGAATCCCGTGCCCACTGCGGCAAGCGTTGTGAGCCCGGTCCTTTTCGCGGCCTCACGTATAGGATTCGGCGAGCGGTAGTACCGGTTCATGCGTCGTCTCCGACGCCGGGTACGCCTTCGGGCGGAGAGAGGTCCTCCGTGCATGCGGCTTTCAATCAACTGGGGGTGAGGGTGGGATTGCTCGGCGTGAGGTCTGTCCAGTTGACCGTCCCCGTCCCTGCGATGATCGCGCCCAGGCTCGAAGGACTCGTGATGTCGAAGCAGAGAGCATATGTGCACTCCACTTGAGGAATGGGAGGAATCGGAACGAAGATCGCAGTGAAGGTCATGCAGATTCGCGTCGGTACCTTCGGGGAGTACGGCGGCACCAGATCATTGGGCATGTTCACGCGGCCAAGCACGGTGAAAGTTGAATCGAACACGCTGACCTGCCCGATGGTGCCCACTCCGGTCGTAGCCCCGATCGTGTAGGGGTATTTTGTACCGTCGCTGAAGGAGATACTCCCTCCCGCGCCGAGGACGGTGTACAGGGGTTTGAAGAATCCCGTGTTGCAAGCTCCGCTGTCGAGATTGAACGCAATCGTTCCGGTGACGGTGCCGATATTCAAGAGCGTTGCGGCTTGCGCGGTGAATGCCCCGAGGGCTCCGGTCGCGAGGCAGCCGCAGTTGGGCTTCTTCTCCGATGCCGCAGCCAACGGTACGGCGACCGAAGCGGCAATGACCGGTACAGACCAAGCAAGCCCCTTCGTGACCGTTCGGCGGCCGATGCCGGGGGGCGCCATTGTGAAACTCTGCGTTTCGACACTTTGCGGCTGGTTTTCCTTGATGCCCATGCTCGTCCTGTCTCGCCGTGATACGCCTCCACGATTCGGGCGCTCTAGACCAGTTAGGAGGGACGGAACGGAATCACCAAGAGTCATTGCACTCAGTGCAATGGCGGGCGGGTAGGTGTTCAGCGCAACCGATGCACCTTGAGCGGGGGAGCGGGGCACCGATCGCAACGATCCCGAGTTGGCGCCCCCTCTGGCGACCGACGCCCCCTCGCAGAGACGCGTCTCAGAGGGGGCGCGGATCCTCGGAGGGGGCGTCGACGCAAGGGCACGGAGAGACAGGCCGGATCAGCGTGACTCGCTGAGGAATCGCTGCGTTCCCTGAGCGATCTCCGCCGACAGGGTGTGGTGCAGGTAGTGCTCGCCGGGCAGCGGCATGACCTCGCCGCGGTCGACGCTTGCCGCCTGCTCCTCGTGCAAGGTCATCCAGCCCTTCACGTCCGTGTTGTCGTCCTGCACGAACAGGAGCACCGGCAGGTCGCGGCGGAAAGCGAGCCGCTGCGCGTCGTGGAAGTTCTGCGAGAAGTGCTCCGTCTCGTCGACGTACGTCGCACTGAGACTGTTCTGCATCGACAGGATCTTCATCTGCTTCTTCGCGTCCTCAGTGAACGGCGTGCCGGCATAGGGATCGCCCCCGAGATCGGTCAGCACGCGCATCAGCCCGAGCGACTTCATGGCCTGCATCGCACCGATCGGCAGTTCGTCGTCCATCCCACGCTGCGTGGGCACGCTGCTATCGATGCCGACGAACGCAGAAACCTCGTCGGGGTATGCGTTCGCGTACTCGAGGCCGTAGATGCCCGCAATGGAGTGACCCATCAACGTGTAGCGGTGGATCCCGAGCTGGCCGAGAGCGTCGTGTACTTCGGAGACGATGTTCGCGGAGGTGCGCGGCCGGTCGGTCTGGTCACTGAGACCGTAGCCGAACGGCTCCACGACAACGGTGCGGTAGTTCGCGCCGAGCTTCTCGGTGAGGGGGCCGAAGTCGAGCGCCGGCGACGCCGTGCCGAAGCCGGGCAGCAGCACGATGGTCTGCTCGCCCTGTCCGCTGACGACGACGTTCATCTTCTTGCCGTCGACGTCGACCTTCTGCCCATACGGCTCGATCTCCTCGGCCTCCGCCGACGTGGCGACCGCGTTGGTGATGGAGGTGACGGCGAGCGTGACACCGACGACGGCCACAAGGCCCGCGATCGAGAACGCGACGACTTTCAGGAACGTCCTCCCACGGCGCGGCTTGCGCTTCGGCGGGGTGTCGTGGGGATCGTTCGGAGTGGAGTGACGACCGGATCCGGCGGTGCGGGTGTTCATAGGTTCAACGTATGGTGGGCGTCCGCACGGCGGATCGGGCGCGGGTACCAGCGCCGGTCACAAAAGATGGTCCCGCAGAACCATCTTTCCGAACGGGGCTCATCAGGGCGCGACCGGATAGCCGGTGCTCACTGGCGGTTGCACCCGCTTCTATGAGGATGTGAGTGCCGATGTGGTGATGACGCGGGTGAGCTCCGGCGCGTGGTCGGTTCGGAGGACTCTTGTCCGCCCGTCGGTGAGGGTCACGCACACGGCCGGGCCGGGGGACCACAGAAGGAACCGGGCCGAGCCTGCCAGTCGCCACCCGAGCCCGCCGGCGTCACCGATGGTGACCGTCGTGGTCTCGACCTGACGTACCTCGGCGAGGGGGATGTGCATGACGCGGAACGGCACGAGGCGCGCGGTGATGTGGGTATCCGAGACGGTGAGCGTGATGCGTCGTAGGAGGAACAGGACTCCGGCCACCAGGATCACGAGGAAGGCGACCGGAAGGAGCCAAATGATCCAGGGGTCCGGGGCATCGGGCTTGGCGACGATGGCGGGGACCACGATTGCGGTGATAGCGGCGAGGAACACGAGGACAGCTGCGCCGAGGTAGACCATCCAGCGTGGTCCGACGCTGGTCTCATGGAACATGATGTCCGGTCTCCCTGATCTGGTATCTCGCGACTCTCGTTGCGGTGAAGGGGGAGAGTCTATCTGCGGGCGTCGCACAACCGGGTCGATCAACGCCCGGATCCTTTCGGTCTTGCGAGTAGTTCGCTCGGAGTGCTGTCGTCGGCGGACGGTCGGTCGTCACGGGCACGAGTTCCGGGCGTTTGCGGATCGAGCAAGACGCGCAGTCGTTGGCGAGCGCGTTGGTAGCGCCCGCGGGCGGTGGACGCCGGGATGCCGAGCGGGGCGCTGCATTCGACCAGGGAGAGTTGTTCCCAGTGCACCAGCCGGATGATCTCCGCAAGATCGGACGGAAGACGCTCGATAGCGTCGCGCACGTCCACTCCCTGATCTGCGGGCGGAACGACTTCCTGGTGGAGCCGATCGCGCAGACGATGCGCGAGGGCCCGCTGCCGCCGCTTCCCGCGGGCGTAGTTGCGCAGCACGCCGCGGGCGACGCCGAACAACCACATTCGGGCGGACTCGGCTTCGACGGGTAGGCCACCGACTCGCCGCCAAGCGGTGACCATGGTCTCGCCCAGCAGGTCCGCCGCGTCGTCCCTCTCCACGCGGCGGAGGAAGTACGCCAATAGGTCCGATCCGGACTCGGTCAGTGCTGCTGTGAGCCTGTCGGGTTCGTTCATGATGCTGGCTGGCACTGCATTTGCAGATTGGTCGACCAGTCCGTGGATGCACCGACCGTGACGGCGTGCGCGTCGAGCACATCCTGCAGCCCCGTGTCTACCGCAATCGCGTAGAGGTCGTCGGCGGTGGGTCCGGCCGTCGTCTTCGGCACCACGTCGAGCCCGCCGCTGCTCTTGAGTACAACCATGAGCGCGTCGGGGCCATTCGGATCGGGAAACACTGTTCCCTTTGCCTCAGCAGCTTTGGGCAACCCGTCCGCAGGATTCAATGCGGCAAGTTGGGCCGGCACATCCACGAGCTTGGTGAAATCGGCCGACGTCGCCCAAGCCTTCAGCGCCGCCCCAGCTGCAGACGCCGTCTGAATTCGGTCGCCTGCCGTTGTGGTCTCGTTGATCAGAATGTGCTCCTCGCATTGCCGGCCGCTGGGCAACGTGAACGAATAGGCGATATCGGGTTTGGCGGCCCACCCAGTCCAGGTGAACAAACCGCTGGCAATCGCCGCGCTCGCACCGCCGGTGAACAGCACCGCCAGACCCGCCCCGGCCGCCCAGCGCATTGCGCGCGTACGCCGCCTTGCCGTTGCCTCGGCCCGCGCTTCCCGGGACATGACCGCGATCGTCTCGGCGAACCAAGCAGAATCGATGGATGGGGTAACAGGTGCGGAACGGTCGAGCTTTTCGGTGAGTGGTTCGTCAGGCATCGCTCTCTCCAATGGATCGCTTCTACTACGTACCTGTCCGGTTGATGCCCGATCGTCCATGGCAACCTCGATTCAACTCAAAAGCGATGTGCCGACGATACGGATCTTCACGCCCAGCATGTTCGATATCGAGATGGTTTGGGGGAGAGGCGGCCATGCGCTTGCAGAGCTCGCGCAGTCCGAACCTCGCCACGTGCCGCCTGGATTCGGGCGCGACTGACTGAGAAGCGCCTGGAGTCGGGAGTAGGTTGCATTGGTGAAGAAGTCCTTCCGATCCGGGCTTGCCGTGGCCGCCACGGCGATCCTGCTGTCGGGGTGCGCCGGCGGGGATGTCGCCGGCGATGTGCGCAGGGACGCGGAGATGAGCGTCGCGATAGGGGTCGATCATCTGGCGAAGGGTCTCGCCGATTCGATCTCTTCAGACAGCATCGGAGCGCAGCTGACCGCGGATGCGATATCGAGGATGGGCGTGCCAATGCTGTTCACGTTTTGGATCTACCAAGACGTCTCGACATCAGCGTCGTTCGTCAGTCTGTCGGTACAGGTATACGGATGCGGTGAATGGTGATCGAGCGTTCGCGCGCGGTCCGGCTTCATGATGTCCCATGCCCCTCCTGGGCGGCACCGTGGGGGAGCGGGGAAGCGAAGCGACTTTCCCTGGAAGCAGTTCTCACGGACTATCGCGGCGGCACGGCATGGTGACTGCGGGAACAGGTCATCTTCTGATGGGTAACCCCGTGTCCTGGTTGTCCGCAGCGCGACGATCGCGCCGCACAGATCGTCCGCGATAGCACCTGGCGTCAGCGGGCTCCCTCTCGGGTGACGGGAGTTCGTCGGAGTTGGTCGGCGGTGGCCTGCACGGTGCTCGCGGTTGTGAGCTCGCGGGGCGTCGTGCCCAGCGCGTCGGCCAGACGTGCGACGTCGTTCAGGGTGAAGCCCCCATGGAGGCAGGTGCGGAAGTCCATCGCATTCATTCCGACGTCGGATAGAACCCTCGATACGGACTTGCCGCTGCGGTTGCGGAAACGCTCCAGGGTGCGAGGGTGAAGCGCCACGCGGACTTCTCTGTTCATGCTGTTCGGCTGCGCGTGGGCGTGGGTCATGACAAGACGACGATGATGATGGCGGCGATGGAGGCGGCGATCACGACGACGAGCCCCACCCACCCGAGCATGATTCCGAGGTCCGCCCGCTCCCGACCACGTTCCCGATGCATCTCGATCTGCCTCCGCGCTGTGTGCCCAGCGATGAGCGCGACGACTGAGCCGAGCAGGGGGACCAGGCATACGATGCCGAGGAACCCGCTGATCAGGGAGATGGTGGCCAAGGAGTTCATCCGGGCAGATGCGAAAAGCGGATCCGTGAGGGGCGCTGACCTCGCGGTCCGAGGACGGATCTCCATCGTCACACCGCCATCGCGCGCGCAGGCAGCGGGGAGGACGGGGCAAGCGGGTTCATGGGCTCACATTGCTCGGGGGCGGGGGCGGCAGAGGACGCCCTTCGCCGCGACGTTGACGCGCCGCAGGGGTCTGTGCCGCGCATCGAGGTGTCACTAACAGAGATGCCATCGCGCGGGATTCATTACGCGACCACGTCTCGGCACTTGAACGCCAAGGCCAGGTAACAGCCCTCACTCGGCAGATAGGGTGCCCTTGCGAGGCACGGGGCCGGATCCCTGAGCGCAACCTACGGCTCTCGCGACAGTCACGCCGAGGGCCAATCGATGGAATCCAGATCCACGTTCGACTTCAGGGCGTGGATCAGACTCCGCGAGCCGCTGACCTTTGTCGCCCAGAGGTCGTAGTCGGTGTAGACGAACCATGACCGATCAGCGGGCCAGAAGTTTGATGGCGTACAGCCGAAGCGCTCGATCAATTCGTCGATGGCGGCAAACGGCCCCCTCCAAACGTGCGGTGACTGTTCTCCCGCCCAGTCGCCGCTCGCGCCGTCGGCATACAACGCCGTGATTTCGGCGCCGAAACCGCCGCTCTGCTCGGCGAGCGTCGCGACCAGCGCACGGAAGCTGCTCTCGTCCAGCGACCCTTCATCGGGCGGGAGTACGTTGGCTGGCCAGCTCCCAGGGGGGAACCAACGGAAGCACGGCGGCACCTTGGCTTCGCGGGCGATGCGATCGAGATCTGGCGAGTAGTCCGCCCATCGAACGCGAGACCACTCCGGGCCAGGTGTCGGTGAGAATCCCAGGCCGCCGCCCTGAACCACCGTTGTCTCGTCGAGGTTGACGTCGGCGATGACGAGCGGCGCCTCCACCCCCGCCGAAAGTTGGATCTTGTGAACCTCATCGTGAGTCAGTCCCGACGGGAGTGAATGATTAACGTACATCGCAGACAGCAGCCAGACATCAGCGTCCCAGCCGTGCGCGTCAACGCCGGCAAAGAGCTCGGGGATCTCGGCACCGCCTGCGAACCAGTCGATCGCCTCGACGGCACCGTCGATCCTGGCCATTCGCGTCGGTTCGCGCCCGCCGTTGTTCACGCGGTCAGCCTCTCACGATCGCGGCCCACGAGTGGGCGAAATTGTCCAAGCGATTCCTTCTGCGTGCTGGACGCAGATCCAGTCGCGCAAGCACCTCCAGACGCGCGTCAGACCGACCAACTTCCGGACTAAGCGAGGGGAGTCGTGCCAGGTGTGCCAGGCGTCGTTTTCGCATCTACCAGGAGTAGGCCATTTTCGTACTGACATAATGTTGATTATCAGCGATACCGCCCGGGTTGCGCAGGCTCCATCGAACCATGCCGATCACGCCGTACTGCCTGCCGTGGGCGACTTCAGCTGCTGTGGGCGCTTCCAGAGAACGTGTCGCAATGCACGCCTACGAATGTGCCGACGACGACACGACGCCAGATGAAGTTCGAGTTCTCGTCCCAGAGACGCCTGGATGACGACCTGGCGGATCCACGCCGGCTAGCTCATGCCGAAGGCCGAGATCGCGTCGCCGCCCAGATGGACTCTTCCCTAGGAGATTCTCCACGCGGGTACCAGAATAGCAGAGCTGACATAATGTCACCCTCTCCGTTATCGCAGGTGCCCGTCACGCCGCGGGGCTGCCCGTCACGCCGCGGCCGCCCGCTGCCGTGCAGCTTCATAGAGCATGAGCGTGGCCGCGTTCGAGGCGTTCAGCGAACTCGCCGACCCGCTCATCGGCACCCGGACCATCACATCTGCCGCGTCGCGCCAGCCGCGCGCCAACCCTGTCGTCTCGTTGCCGATCAGCACCAGCGACGGCTGGGTGAAGTCGTAGTCCCACACGTCCACGTCGCCGTGCTCGTCCGTCGCGACCAGTGTGAGCGGCGTCCCCTGCGCGCGCACCTGGTGCACCCAGTCGAAGACGGGGCCGCCCGAAGCCGTCCTGACGACAGGCGTGGCGAACAGTGAGCCGGTCGAGGCGCGTACCGACTTCGGAT
Source organism: Microbacterium sp. MYb64 (assembly GCF_002979495.1). Classification (NCBI taxonomy): domain Bacteria; kingdom Bacillati; phylum Actinomycetota; class Actinomycetes; order Micrococcales; family Microbacteriaceae; genus Microbacterium; species Microbacterium sp. MYb64. Next base: position 102,832 of record NZ_PCOW01000005.1, read on the forward strand.
CATACGGATCCGCCGCGTGTCCGGAGACGATCAGGCCGTGCCCTCCGAGCGCATCCATCGAGCGCAGGATCGACCCGATGTTGCCGGGCTGCGTCGGTCGGTCGAAGACCATCCCCAGGAAGTCCTGCGGCACCGCGATCCGCGACAGGTCGTCGTCGGGCATCGCCACCACGGCGATGATCTCGGTGGCGCCCTCGTCCTTGTCCGCGAGCTCGGCGAGCAGCGCAGGGCTCATCGCGATCGTCTCAGGCGCCTGCTGGAGCACCTCTCGCGCCCAGGACGACAGCGACCGCTCCGCGTCGTGAATCACGGTGAGGATCGTCCAGCCGTGCTCGATCGCTTGCGAGATCGGACGCACGCCCTGCACGACGAAGCGATGCTCGCGCAGGCGATGGTTGCGGTTGCGTGTCAGCGCCTCGAGCAGCTGGAACCGCGAATTGCGCGTAGAGATCCGAAGGTCTGCCATTGTCTCCCCTTCACGCCCCCACGTAGGCGGCGAGGTGCTCCCCCGTGACCGTGGACTTGGCCGCGACCAGATCGGCCGGTGTGCCTTCGTAGACGATGCGCCCGCCATCGTGGCCGGCGCCGGGCCCGACATCGATGATCCAGTCGGCGTGCGCCATGACGGCCTGATGGTGCTCGATCACGATCACCGACCTGCCGGCGTCGACGAGTCGGTCGAGCAGGCCCAGCAGGTTCTGCACGTCGGCGAGGTGCAGCCCCGTGGTCGGCTCGTCCAGCACGTAGGTCGCCGCGCCGTCGGCCATCTGCGTAGCGAGCTTGATGCGCTGGCGCTCCCCGCCGGACAGCGTGGACAGCGGCTGACCGAGCGACAGGTATCCGAGCCCGACATCTTCGAGCCTGCTCAGGATCGTGACCGCGGCCGGGATCTTCGCCTCTCCCCCGCGGAAGAACTCGTGTGCCTGGGCGACGGGCATGTCGAGCACCTCAGTGATGTCCTTCCCTGCCAGCTTGTACTCGAGCACAGCAGCCTGAAAGCGCTTTCCGCCGCAATCCTCGCAGGGACTCTCGACGGTGTCCATGAAACCGAGTTCGGTGACGATGACGCCCGCGCCTTTGCAAGTCGGGCAGGCGCCTTCGGAGTTGGCGCTGAACAGGGCCGGCTTCACTCCGTTCGCCTTCGCGAACGCCTTGCGGATCGGCTCCAGAAGTCCCGTGTACGTCGCCGGATTGCTGCGGCGCGACCCCTTGATGGCGGTCTGGTCGATCGAGACGACGCCCTCGCCCTTAGCGACCGAACCGTGGATCAGGGAGCTCTTGCCCGATCCGGCGACCCCGGTGACCACGGTCAGGACCCCCAATGGCACGTCGACGTCGACGCCCTGCAGGTTGTTGGTCGTGGCCCCGCGCACCTCGATCGCCCCGGTGCGCTCGCGCACCTCGGGCTTGAGGGTGGCGCGATCGTCGAGGTGACGACCCGTGAGGGTCCCGCTGGCACGCAGCCCCTCGACCGTGCCCTCGTAGCAGATCTCACCGCCGGCGCTGCCTGCTCCGGGCCCGAGGTCGACGACGTGGTCCGCGATCGCGATGGTCTCCGGCTTGTGCTCGACGACCAGCACGGTGTTGCCCTTGTCGCGCAGCTGCTCGAGCAGGCCGTTCATGCGCTGGATGTCGTGCGGGTGCAAGCCGATCGTAGGCTCGTCGAACACATAGGTCACGTCGGTGAGCGAGGACCCGAGGTGCCGGAGCATCTTGATCCGCTGCGCCTCTCCCCCGCTCAGGGTGCCGCTGGGGCGCTCGAGCGAGAGATATCCGAGCCCCAGCGTGACGAATGCCTCGAGGTTGGCGCGCAGCGCCTCGAGCAGCGGGCCCGCGCCGGGCAGGTCGAGCCCGCGCACCCAGGCAGCGAGGTCCGTGACCTGCATGCGGCAGGCGTCCGCGATGCTCACGCCCGCGATCTTCGAGGAGCGCGCACCCTCGGTGAGCCGCGTGCCGTCGCACTCGGGGCAGATCGCGAACGTCGCGACGCGCTCAACGAAGGCGCGGATATGCGGCTGCAGAGCCTCGATGTCCTTGGACAGCATGGACTTCGTGATCTTCGGGATCAGCCCCTCGTAGGTGATGTTGATCCCGTTGATCTTGACCTTGGTGACCTCGCCGTACAGGAAGAGCTGACGCTGCTTCTCCGTGAACGCCTCGATCGCCTTGTCACCCGGATAGAAGCCCGACTCGGCGAACTGACGCACCATCCAGCCGTCGGCGGTGTACCCGGGCACCATGATCGCGCCGTCGTTCAGGGACTTCGTCTCGTCGACGATCTGCGTGAGATCCAGATCCGACACCGCTCCCCTGCCCTCGCACCTCGGGCACATTCCGCCCAGGTAGATGGCGTCCTTGACGATCTTCTTCTCACCACCGGGGCCGGTCATCACGCCGCTGGCCTTCTGCGTGGGGATGTTGAAGGAGAAAGCGGTCGGCCCGCCGATGTAGGGGCTGCCGAGCTTGGAGAACAGAATCCGCAGCATCGCATTCGCATCGGTCACGGTGCCGACTGTCGAGCGCGGGTTCGCCCCGAGGCGCTCCTGATCCACGAGGATCGCCGTGGTGAGCCCCTCGAGCACGTCGACGTCGGGGCGCGGAACAGACGGCATGAAGCCCTGCACGAACGCGCTGTAGGTCTCGTCGATCATGCGCCGCGATTCGGCCGCGATGGTGTCGAACACGAGCGAGCTCTTGCCGGATCCGGAGACGCCGGTGAACACCGTCAGCCGCCGCTTGGGCAGCTCGATCGAGACGTCTTTGAGGTTGTTCTCCCGGGCGCCCTGCACCCGGATCGCATCGTGGGTGTCGGCGATATGCGACTCGGTGATCGGCATGCTGCTCCGTATCGTGCGGGCGGAAGGGTGCGGGACAAAAGAATAGCGGTGCCCGCCGACGCGCCGGCGGGCACCGCAGAGCGGTCAGGCGACCTGCTGCAGACGGATCATGTTGCCCGCCCGATCGCGGAACGCGCAGTCGCGGATCCCGTAGGGCTGGTCGATCGGCTCCTGCACGACGTCCGCGCCGCGCGCCTCGATCTCGGCGAACGCGGCGTCCACGTTCTCGGTGGCGAGCACAACGCCGCCGAAGCTCCCCTTCGCCATGAGCTCCAGAATCGTGCGCCGCTCATCGTCGCTGATGCCGGGATCCACCGCGGGCGGAGTGAGCACGATGGAGGTGTCGGGCTGGTTCGCCGGCCCGACCGTGAGCCAGCGCATCTGCTGGTAGCCGACGTCCTTGCGAAGCTCCCATCCGAGCACATCGCGATAGAAGCGGAGCGACTCCTCCGCGTCGGTGTGCGGAAGGAAGCTGGCGTTGATCATGATGTCCATGCGGCTCACGCTACGCCGGAGGCTCCCGCGGGGCTTCTCGATTCCTGATCGGTCTCGTCGCCTGCTTCTCGATCCACGACGGGATGCCGGGACCCAGCCCCGGATCGGCGCGATACCGGCTCGGTGAGACGCCCACGAGCTCCGAGAAGCGCGTGCTGAACGTGCCCAGCGACTGGAAGCCCACGGCGAAGCACGCCTCCGTCACGGAGACGTCCCCCCTGCGCAGCAGGGCCATCGCGCGCTCGATCCTGCGCGTCATGAGATAGGAGTACGGAGGTTCGCCGTACACGAGCTTGAACTGGCGGCTGAGGTGCCCGGACGACATGTGCACGCCCGCCGCCAGCGCCTCGACATCGAGCGGCTGCGCGTACTCGCGATCGATCCGATCGCGCACCTTCCGGAGGGCCGCGAGATCGCGCAGGCGATCGTCATCGGCGGCCGAGCTCATCCCCCGATCCTCGCACGACGGACCAGGACACGGGCGCTCGCCGTTCCGGACCCTCGCGCTGCCGCCGCTGTACAGTGAGGGCATCCCCAACTCCCAGGGATTCCTCAGAAAGGGCCATCCTCATGTCCGAAGCAGTTGCCGGAGCGAAGAGCCTCGTGAAGTCGCTTCGAGTGTTCCTCGCCGTCTCGGGTGTCATCGCCCTCATCGCGGGCCTCGTCATGCTGGTGTGGCCGGTCAAGACCGCCTTCGTCCTCACCGGCATCATCGCCGCCTATCTGATCGTCGCCGGCGTCGTGTATGTCGGTCTCGGCATCTTCAGCGCAGGGAAGTCCGGATGGGCCCGTCTGGGTCACATCCTGCTCGGCGTGCTGTACATCGTCGCCGGCATCATCGCCTTCACCAACATCCAGACCGCCGCGATCGCCTTCGCCCTCGTGACCGTGATCTTCATCGGCGTGAGCTGGATCTTCGACGGCGTCGTCTCGCTCACCCTCATGGGCAGCGACGGCTCGAAGACGTGGACGCTGCTGTACGCGCTGCTCAGCATCATCGCCGGCATCGCCGTGATCAGCCTCGGCCTCGCCGCCGTGCCGTTCTTCTGGCTGTTCCTCGCGATCTCCCTCGTCGTGCTCGGCATCGCGCAGATCATCCGCGCGATCACGATCGGCAAGGACGCGAAGGCCGCAGCCGCGGCTGCCGGCCTCTGACCCGAGCGCACGTCGCACACGGGAAAGCGGCCCGGAGCATGAGCTCCGGGCCGCTTTTCCGTGCCTTCGCGGGACGTTACTCCGCGACGAATCCGCTCACGTCGCCGATGAGCCGCGTGTGGTCGGCCGGAACCGGCTCGACAGCCGCCTGCGCCACCTCGGCCGCGAACTCCGCGACGTTGTAGAGCCGACCTGCCGACTCACGGCGCTGCGAGATCGCGCCGGGGTTGGCCCGCTCCAGCAGCGTCGCGGTGATGGTGCCCTCGATCATGTCGCCGGAGACGACGACGAACTCGACGCCCTGCTCCTCGATCGATGGGATCAGTTCGCGCAGGGCGTCCTCGCCCGCACGCTTGGAGAGTGCGACAGGCTCGTACTCGGGCATGGTCGGGGTGGTGCGGATGAAGTGGGCCTGGTGGCTCGTCACGAACACGATGCGGCCGCCCTCGCGCAGCAGCGGGAGCGCCGTCTGCAGCGCGCTGACTTGGGCATCGCGGTTGAGGCGCAGGGCGTAGTCCTCACCCATGTTCGACTCCATGCCGCCGGAGGCGTTGAGCACCAGGACGTCCAGCCCGCCGAACTCCGCCTTCACCGCGTCGAACATCTCGGCAACCGACGCCGGGTCCGTCAGATCGGCGCCGACCACGAGGGCGCGGCGGCCGAGTGCGCGCACCTCGTCCGCGAGCTTCTCGGCGCGAGGGGCCTTGTTGCGGAAGTTGATGACGACGTCGGCGCCGGCCTCGGCGAAGTACCGGATCGTGTCGGCGCCGATCCCCCGGGAGGATCCGGTGACGAGGGCGACCTTGCCGGTCAGTGATTCGGCGGGAAGGATCTGAGACACGGGGACTCCTCGAGAGGGTGCGCACACGGCGCGCGGGTGGGACCAGATCACCCTACCAATCCGCGTGATTCCGCGGCGCGTGACGCGGAGTCCGCGCCAGAGCCGCGTGATAGGTTGGCAAAAAGAGGGGGCGGTATGGATACGATCCTGCAGATGTTCCAGGACTGGGCGTGGATCGGCTGGCTGGTCCTCATGGTCCTGTTCTTCGTCATCGAGATCTTCACGCTCGACATGACGTTCCTGATGCTCGGCCTCGGTTCCGCGGTCGGCCTGCTGTCGACGCTCACCGGATGGCCCGTCTGGGTGCAGGTGATCATCGCCGCCATCGCCGCCGTGCTGCTCATCTTCGTGCTGCGGCCTCCGCTGCTGAGGCGCCTTCACCGCGGCGAGGATCAGACACGGTCGAACGTCGACGCGCTGCTCGGCCTGCACGGCACCGTGCTGCTCGAGGTCACCACGCTCACGGGACAGGTCAAGCTCAGCAACGGCGAGACCTGGACCGCCCGTCTCTCCTCCGACGCGCCCGTCATCGCGCCCCTCTCCCCCGGCGCCCCCGTGACCGTGTCGCGCATAGAAGGCGCCACCGCATACGTCCGTTCCGCCCACGTCTAGGAGAAACAGGAGCAGCCCTTCATGGACAGCGCATCCTTCATCCCCACCGCCATCGGGTGGATCCTGGCGATCGCCGTCATCATCTTCGTGCTGGTGACGATCGCGCGATCGGTCAGGATCATCCCGCAGGCGACCGCCGGGGTCGTCGAGCGGCTCGGCAGGTACCACAAGACCCTGATGCCGGGTCTGAACCTGCTCGTGCCGTTCATCGACCGTCTGCGCCCGCTCATCGACATGCGCGAGCAGGTCGTCTCGTTCCCGCCGCAGCCCGTGATCACCGAGGACAACCTGGTGGTCTCGATCGACACGGTCGTCTACTTCCAGGTGACCGATGCCAGGGCCGCGACCTACGAGATCGCGAACTACCTCGGCGCCGTTGAGCAGCTCACCACTACCACGCTCCGCAACGTCGTCGGCGGTCTGAACCTCGAGGAGGCGCTGACCAGCCGCGACAACATCAACGGGCAGCTGCGCGTCGTGCTGGACGAGGCGACGGGCAAGTGGGGCATCCGCGTCGGACGCGTGGAGCTCAAGGCCATCGACCCGCCCGTGTCCATCCAGGACTCGATGGAGAAGCAGATGCGCGCCGAGCGCGACCGTCGCGCGGCGATCCTGACCGCGGAGGGCACGAAGCAGTCGCAGATCCTCGAGGCCGAGGGCCAGCGACAGGCGGAGATCCTCCGCGCCGAGGGCGAGAAGCAGGCCGCGGTGCTCCGCGCGCAGGGTGAGGCGGAGGCGATCCAGAACGTCTTCAACGCCATCCACCAGGGCCAGCCGGACGACAAGCTGCTCGCCTACCAGTACCTGCAGATGCTGCCGAAGATCAGTGAGAGCGCATCCAGCAAGCTCTGGATCATCCCGAGTGAATTCACGGAGGCCCTGAAGAACTTCGGTGGCGCATTCTCGCCGGGATCCGGCGGATCCACGCCGTTCACCCCGAAGGCGCCCTCGACGCCTTCGGTGCCAACGACGCGCGCGGCCGCATCGACCGCTGCGGTTCCCCCCGCGCCCGCCTCCGACGGCGTCGCGTGACGCACCCGTACTTCCAGGGCGCTTCGGCGCCGCGAGTCCTCGCTCACCGCGGTCTGGTGGGCGAGGACTCGTCTGTGTTCGACAACTCCGCACTCTCGATCGCGGCTGCGGACGCCGCGGGCGCGGAATACGTGGAGACCGATTGCAGGGCGACCGCCGACGGCGACGCCGTGCTCTTCCACGACGAGACCCTGCAGCGCCTGCTGGGCGACCCCAGGCCCGTCGCCGAGGTGACGACGGCAGAGCTGTCCAGGCTGTTCGCCGCGCACGGAGGCCTGCTCACCCTCGCGGAAGCCCTCGACGCGTTCCCCCGGCTGCGGTTCAACGTCGATGTGAAGGCGCGGGCCGCCGCCGAGGATGTGGGGCGCGCCGCCGCCCCGCACGGGGATCGAGTGCTCCTCACGAGCTTCGACGACCGCAACCGGCATGCCGCACTGGCGGCCGCGGTGAGGGCCGACGCCGATGTGCTGCCCGCCTCCTCCGGAGGAAGGAACGCGATCGCGATGCTGCGGCTGGCTTCCGCGCTCCGGCTGCGCAGCTGGACGCGGAGGATCCTGCAGGGGCTCGACGCCGTGCAGATCCCGGAGCGATTCGGTCCCCTGCGCGTCTTCACCCCCTCCCTCGTCCGCGCCGCACACGACTCCGGCGTCGAGGTCCACGTGTGGACGGTGAACGACCCGGAGCGCATGCGTGCGCTGGTCGCCGCCGGCGCAGACGGCGTCGTCACGGACCGGGCGGACCTCGCCATCCGGACGCTGGCGCCGCACTGACATCCGGTCTCACCCGCACGAGGATCCAGTCCCGATCAGCTCGCCCAGCGGCTGCGGGCTGGGTATCGACTGTGAAAGACTTCATGGTTTGCCCCCTTCGCATCTTCTGCACAGGCCGGGCCGATATACCTGAGGGCGACGAGAGGACCACACAATGGCAGATCGCAGCCTTAGAGGAATCCGACTCGGCGCCCAGAGCCTTCAGAGCGAAGAGGGCGTCGTCTTCATGGAACGCCAGCAGAGCGCATACACCTGCGACTCCTGCGGCCACGTGACCACCCTGATGTTCGCGGCCGACGCCGAGCCGCCGACCACCTGGGAGTGCCGCGCGTGCGGCGCCGACGCCCGCCTCCAAGTCGACGGCAAGCCCGTCGAGATCGCGGAGGACGGAGACAAGGCCGGACGCACCCACTGGGACATGCTTCTGGAGCGCCGAACCCGCGCCGAGCTCGAGGAGCTCCTGGAGGAGCGTCTCGCCTTCATCCGCGCCCGTCGCGGTGCCGGTGAGGATCCGACGCGCGAGCGGATCGGCGCCTAAGCTCCTGACCGGCTCCGTCGCACTCGCGCAGAAACACCCGCGAACGCGACGAGGAGCAGCCCGCCCCACAGCAGGATCTGCTCCAACCAGGGCCCGATGAGAACACCCGCGGTCGCCCCGGTGTGCAGCTCGACATCCTCGAGCAGCGCACCGGGGCGATCCTCGTTCAGGGACGCCTGCGTGGACCCGTCGGCCCGGATCACCTGGCTGGTGCCGACGGTCGAGATGTTCACGACCGAGCGCCCGGTCTCCACGGCGCGCATGCGTGCGATCCCGAGTTGCTGCAGGTTCTCCTCGGTGCCGCGGAAGTCGGCATTGTTGGTCTGGAAGATGAGCACCTGGGCGCCGGATCCGATGCCCTCCGCGATGAGGTCGTCGTAGATCACGTCGAAGCAGATCGCGAGACCCACCGGGGTGTCCCCGACGCGGACGACCGGAGCATCTGCGCCCGGGGTGTACTCCCGTCCGATCAAGCCGATGAGATCGGGCACGATCGCGTTGTAGAACGCGCGGTCCGGCACGTACTCGCCGAACGGCACCGGGTGCCGCTTGGCGTGCGTCTGCACGTCCTCCCGCGCCAGGGGACGGTGGTTGTCGGCGGGCCACAGGAACGAGGTGTTGTAGAACAGCTCGCCCTTCTGGGTGGCGGCGTTCGCGAGGATCGGCGCGTTCACGCGCGCGGAGATCGCATCGAGGGCGTCGGCGAGAACCGGGTACTGGAACGGATCATCGTCCAGGCCGCCCTCCGGCCAGACCAGCAGATCCATGCGCTTGCCGTACAGGGGCTCTGTGGCCGCCGCCTGTGCGTTCAGCACCGACAACGGTTCGCGCTTGTCGAAGTATCCGGTCGGGCCGTTGCCCTGCACGGCTCCGATGCGCATCGAGCCGTTCGCCGTCGTCGGGAACGCGGGCAGGAATGCGAGCAGGGCGACGAGTGCCGCGGGTACGAGGAGCGTCACGGCGCGCGGAAGCCGGCGGGCGCGGACGACCTCGACGAGGACCGCGACGAGGAGGACCATCACGAAACCGAGTCCGCTGATGCCGATCCAGCTCGTCACGCGCGCCGCCGAGGTGTCGGACAGCGTGTAGGCGATGCGCGCCCACGGGAATCCGCCGTACGGCCAGTTGCCCACGAACAGCTCCCGGCCGACCCACAGGGCGGCGACGATGACCGAGAGCAGGAGCGAGCGGGCCGGCCCGGGCCGCATGATCCGGGGGATCCACCGGTACGCGAGCGTGACCGGGATCAGCGCGATCGCGGTCAGGGCGCCCTCGAGCAGTCCGAGGGCGAGCCACGGGATCGGCCCCAGATAGCGAGCCGTCCAGGAGACGAGGACCAGGAAGAACACGGCGCCGTACACGAAGCCCACCAGCAGTGCGGACCAGGTGCGACGGCCGATCAGCGAGACGAGCAGCAGCGCCACGGCGGGGAACGCCAGTAGCCAGAGCGAGAGCGCCGGGAACGCGAGATTCAGCAGACCCCCCGCGGCGGCCGCAGCGATCAGGGCAGCCCATAGCGGCAGCACGGGCCGGGTCGCTGCGGATGCGGCTCCGGCGTCGACGGGCGCGGTCAGGCGGGTCGTCACGATCACATCGACGAGTAGGCGACGATGCCGCGGCGGACACCGTCGAGCGCGGTGCGGGCGGTACGGGCCGTCTCCGCGTTCGGGGCGACGATCGAGAGCTGATCCAGCAGATCGATCGTCTGCTTGGCCCAGCGGACGAAGTCGCCCGCCGCCATGTCGGCGTCCTCCAGCACGGCGTCGAGCGCGCTCCCCCGTGCCCAGGCGTGCATCGCGCCGGCGAGACCGGCGGAAGGACGGTCGGATCCCGGCAGCCGGTTGTCGTGCTCGAGGTCGTCGAGTTCGGCCCAGAGCTCCTGCGTGCGCTCCCAGGCGATCCTGAACCGGCCTCGCGGCAGGTCGCGGGGGTCGATGGAGCCGTCGTCCCGTCGCGGCTCGTAGACGAGCGCGCAGGCCATCGCCGCCAGCGACGGCGCATCCAGGCCGTCCCACAGGCCGCGCCGGAGCGACTCCGCGACGAGCAGGTCGCGCTCACCATAGATGCGCTGCATGGTGCGCCCCGCATCGGTGAGCGTCAGCGCGTCGCCGCTCCCCTGCACGTAGCCGACCTCGGTGAGCACGTCGAGCACACGGTCGAACACTCGGGCGACCGTGCCGGTGCGGTTCTCGATCTGGCGGCGTGTGCGGTCGGTCTCTCGTTTGAGCTTCCAGTACCGCTCGGCCCAGCGCGCATGCTGCTCACGATCGGGGCACCGGTGGCAGGCGTGGCGCTGCATCGCGCGGCGGAGCGACTCGATCTGATGCAGCCGCTTCTCGCGCACGCCTCGAGGCGCCTGCTGATCGGCACGGTTCTTCTTCTCCAGGTCGCTGAGCTCGCGCCTGATCCCCGAGTACTCCGTGAAGTCGCCTCGGTCGCACGTCATCGACCCGAGGTAGCCCTCCAGCGACGTCTCGGCCTCGCGCACCGTGCGTGCGAGGCCCACGACGGCACGATCCGCCTGGAACTGCGCGAAGGACGATTCCAGGACCTGGCGGGAGCGATTCCGCCCGAACCGGTCGAGCAGGTTCACCGCCATGTTGTACGTGGGCCTGAAGCTGGAGTTCAGCGGGTAGGTGCGCCGCGAGGCGAGTGCGGCGACGGCCTGGGGATCCATGCCCTCGGTCCACTGCACGACGGCGTGGCCCTCGACGTCGATCCCGCGACGGCCGGCGCGGCCGGTGAGCTGGGTGTACTCCCCCGAGGTGATCGCGACGCGCGCTTCGCCGTTGAACTTCTCCATGCGTTCGAGCACCACGGTGCGGGCCGGCATGTTGATGCCCAGCGCGAGCGTCTCGGTCGCGAACACGACCTTGAGCAGGCGCTGCTGGAAGAGCGCTTCGACGATCTCCTTGAACGCGGGCAGCAGCCCCGCATGGTGCGCGGCGACGCCGCGTTCGAGGTTGTCCAGCCAGTCCCAGTAGCCAAGCACGGCCAGATCCTCGTCGCGCAGCGTGCGGACGCGGTCTTCGACGATCGCACGGATCTCGCGCCGCTCCTCCGCCGTGGTCAGCCGCAGCCCGGAGCGGCGGACCTGTTGCACCGCCGCGTCGCATCCGACCCGGCTGAAGATGAAGAAGATCCCCGGTAACAGGTTCGCGCGGTCGAGGAGATCCACGACCTGAGGGCGGTCGAGCCGTTCGATGCGGCGGACGTTGGCAGAGCGCACGGGGCGCTTGCCGCCTCGTTGCGGACGCCGCCCCTGCGCTCCGGCATGGCGCGCGCTGCGGTACTGCTGCGCGTCGCGGTTGCGTTCGTAGTTGGCGCCGCCGAACGAGCGGATCCGCAGCAGCTCCTGGTTGACCTGCGCGGTGGCGATCCCGGCACGGTCGTCGAACAGCGGCAGCAGATCGTCCCGCACGAGCACGTGCTGTTCCAGCGGCACAGGGCGGGTCTCGGAGACGATGACCTCGGTGCCGCCGCGGACGGTGTCCAGCCAGTCCCCGAACTCCTCCGCGTTCGACACCGTCGCACTGAGCGCGACGAGCCGCACGCTCTGCGGCAGGTGGATGATGACCTCTTCCCACACGGCGCCGCGGAACCGGTCGGCGAGGTAGTGCACCTCGTCCATGATCACGTAGCGGAGATCGTCGAGAGCGCGGGAATCCGCGTAGATCATGTTGCGCAGCACCTCGGTGGTCATGACCACGATGCGCGCGGAGCCGTTGATGTTGACGTCTCCGGTGAGGAGTCCCACCTGGTCGGCCCCGTAGACCTCGACCAGCTCACGGAACTTCTGATTCGACAGCGCCTTCATCGGCGTGGTGTAGAACGCCTTGTCCGACAGGGTCGACATCGCCTGATGGATCGCGAACTCGCCGATGATCGTCTTGCCGGCACCGGTGGGCGCGGCGACGAGGACACTGCTGCCGCGCTCCAGGGCATGGCAGCCCTCGACCTGGAACGGATCCAGCTGGAAGCGCTGCATCGCCGCGAACGATGTCGTGGCGGGGTGGTCCTGAGCGGCGCGGGCGGCGGCGTAACGATCCGCCGGTGAGGTCATACCGTGGGCTCCTCGAGGAACTCCTGCTGGCGCTTGTGCTTGCGCTTGTCGAAGAGCAGCGACAGGCCGGCCGCCGCGAAGTACAGGACGATCAGGATGCCGGCGAGCATCAGCATGCTCACCACATCGGCCGCGGGCGTCGCCAGAGCGGCGAACAGGCAGGCGATGAGGATCGCGATCCGCCATGCCTTCAGGATCGCTCGCCCGGACATGATGCCCGCGAAGTTCAGCGCCACGAGGAACACCGGGATGATGAACGAGACCCCGATGACGATCATCAGCTTGAAGACGAAGTCGTAGTAGTCCTGCGCGTTGTACAGGTTCTGCGCGCCCTCAGGCGTGAAGCCGGCCATGAGCTCGATGATGTGCGGCATGACCAGGACGCCCACGTAGCAGCCGGCGAAGAACAGCGGCACCGCGGAGGCGACGAAGCCCACGGTGTACCGGATCTCCTTCTTCGTGAGTCCGGGCATGATGAACGCCCAGATCTGCCAGAGCCAGACCGGCGCGGACAAGAAGATGCCGATCGAGAAGGCCATTCGCATGCGCAGGTCGAAGGGCGCCGTCACCGATGAGAAGGTGAAGCCGACGAGATCCTTGCCTCGTTCCTTCGCCACCTGCCGGATCGGCTCCGTGACGAAATTGAGGATCGGGTCGGTGATGAAGAACGCGATGACCATGCCGATGATCAGCGCGGCCGCAGCGATGACGAGTCGCTTGCGCAACTCGATGAGATGCCCCGCGAGGGGCATGGTGCTATCGCGACGCGGCTTCCGCCCCTTCGTCGCCGGTGACGCGTCGGTCACGCCCGTCAGCGCTGGGTACCGGCGTCGTGCGGCGGGTTGACAGCGCTGGTGTCGGCGACGTTCGGTGCGGCGGTCGGCAGCGCGGTGGTCGCGGGCGCCTGCGTCGAAGCAGCGGTGGCGGCATCCGTCGCAGCGGCGGCGTCGTCGTCCTTCATGGCCTTCATCTCACCCTTGAAGACGCGGGCCGACTGCCCCATGCTCTTCGCGAGCGCGGGAAGCTTGGCCGCGCCGAACAACAGCAGGATGACGGCGAGGATGATGACCAGATGCCATCCGTTGAGTCCGGCGAACATGATGATCTCCCTTGATGGATCGGGTGTTGCGCCACAGTCTACCGTGACTGCGGGGTGGTTTGTTCGGAGTACAGCGCAAGTGCTGCGATCGCCCATTCGCGAGCGGCGGATCGCGCCGACGCAGGCTCCAGGATCTCCACCGCGCCGCCGAAGCGGGCGGCCAGCCGCTTCAGGCTGAGCGGATCCCCCACGTGCAGCGTAGCGGTCATGGAGCCGTTCTCCACGCCGGCCTCGGCGCGGCGCAGATAGTCGCGCAGCAGCGGGGCGAGGCGCTCCGGGAAGCGGATCACCGCCTCATCGCTCTCGCCGTTCCCGGCGAAGAGCTCAGGGACGGGTTCGTCTCCGTGCGTGATCGGGATCTCGGTGAGCCGCGGCTCGCTGACACGGTCGAGATGGAACGTGCGCATCGCACGGCGCAGATGACACCAGCCCTGCAGGTACCACTGGCCATTGGTGATCAGCACCGTCACCGGGTCGACCGTGCGCGTCGTCGGCGCCGCATCGGGCGCACGATAGGTGAAGGACACCGCCACGTGCTCCTGCAGAGCGGTCGCGACGACCGTGCGGACCTCGTCGACCGGCCCCGGCGCGACGATGACATCGGCGGGCAGCCCGGCGGCTCCGCGGGACAGCTTAGCGATGAGCCCCTGCACCACGCCCGACTCGGCGACACCCGGCACTGCCGAGGCCAGCTGCAGCCCGGCGACCAGCGCTGCGGCCTCGCGCGCCGTGAACTTGGGCACGCGGCGCAGTCCCACGTCGTTCGTGATCTCGATGATGCCCTGCTCGTCGAGCAGGTCCCAGTTGATGTCGAACAGCTCCTGCGGCGCCTGCCAGTAGCCCTCGTCGCCGGGCAGTCCGATCACGGTGAGCTTCTCGACCATCGCCCGCATCTGGGCCTCGGTCATGTCGAACTCGGCCGCGGCCTCGGCCAGCGACACCTCGCCGCGCTCGAGCAGGTAGGGCACGAGCGTGAGATAGGCACGGACGCGGTCCGAGCTCAGCAGAGGTCTGCGCTGCGCCATCATGCCCCGCCCTTCGCGTCGGAGTGCGCGGCGGCCGCGGCGCGCAGGCGCACGATCACCGCATCGCGGAGCACCGCGGGCTCCACCACGCGCACCTCCGGTCCGTAGGAGGCCAGCTCGTCGGCGAGGATGTGCAGATCCACATACGGCACGCGGATGCCCTGCAGCGCCGGTTCCGCACGCCGTCCCAGGCGCAGCGCCGCTTCGGTGCCCGGTGTGATCTCGAGCAGCGCGGAGTGCGCGGCGGCGACGGCTTCCAGGCTTGCGAGCGCCCGCTCCCCCGCGCCTTCGCGCAGTTCGGCGGGGAACGCATCGCTCGTGACCTTCAGGTCGCCCACGATGCGGGTCAGCAGGAACATGCGGTCGCCCTCGGCGTCCACGTCGCGTCCGAAGACGTGCCAGCGCGCCTCGTACTCGACGAGCGCGAGCGGCTGCACGCGCCGTCGGCGGGGTGCCTGCTCCCCCGGCTTCAGGTAGTCGAAGACCACGACGACGCTGCGTTCGATAGCCCCCTGCAGAGGAGCGAAGGCGGCGTCACGGGCCGTGATCCGGGGCGCGAAGCCGATGATCGGCTCGTCCACGTCGATCCCCAGCGCGCGGATCTTGCGCACACCCGCCTGGGCGTCGGCGGACAGCGATTCCTCACTCCACACGCTTCCGGCGAGACGCAGCACGGCGAGCTCGGCCGGCGTGAACTCGATGTCGACCGGCAGGTCGTATTCCGCTTTCGGAATACGGTAGCGGGCCTCGCGGAGGTCATTCGGGTCGGCGTGGTCGCCGAGCGTCTCGATCGGGATGCCGAGCGCTCGCAGCTCGTCCTTGTCCCGCTCGAACATCTTGTCGAGCGCGTCTGCTCGACCCTCCGCGCGCTGGCGATAGCCCGAGACCGAGGCGAGGATCTGCTGCTTGGTCAGGCCGATCTCCGTGGCCATGAGCGCCACGACGAGATTCGTCAGGCGCTCCTCCGCGGGGATCCGTTCCGCCATCTACTGCCCCGTCGCGGAGGAGTTGTCGATCCCGAGGATGTCGACGACGATCGCCTGCGTGCCGTTGCCGTCCGAGCCGGTGCTCTGGCCGGCCGCGGCCGGGGGCACGATCAGGAGGACCTGGGATCCGACGGTCTGGCCCTCGATGCCGGCCGCGCCGGAGATCACGGCGGACTGCGAGTCCCACGTGCTGTTGACGACCTTGCGGGTGTCCCAGTCCACGCTCGTGAACTGCACGCGGACGCCGTCGGTCTTCTTGACCTTCGCGCCGTCGCCGTGGATGAGCGTCTGCACCACCTGCTTGGTGGGCTTCTTGGCGTCGGGGATGATGACGCCGGGGCGGCCGTCGGGAGCACGCACCACGGTCGGAAGGCCGAGCGCGTCGTTGTACTCCAGCGAGCCCTCGGCGTGCGGGAGGAACACCGTGCGCACATCCACGACGCCGACCGCAGCTCCCTTCGCTGCCGTCCCCGCGGGGAACCCGATGAGCAGGCGCGAGCCGGCCTTGGCGCACTCCAGCGCGTCGCCGAGCACCTTCGCCTGAGAAGCGAGGGTGTTGACATCCGCGACGGCGGTCGTCCCGTCGAAGCCGGTCGCACCGATCCGCTGCCCCGTCTGCGCGTCGTAGAGCGCGATGTCGGCCACGAACGGCTGGTTCTTCGTCGTGATCGCGGCACCGGTGCCGTGGATCAGGTCGTCGACGCTCGCCTTCTGCACCTTCGTGGGCAGCGACAGGGTGACCGACGGCTCCTTGCCGAAGTCGCCCTTCACCGTCACGGAGTTCGTGAGCGCGGAGGAGGTCGGCATCTCGGAGCAGGCCTGTCCCGCGAAGGACGGACCAGCGGAGCAGCCGGCCAACGCGAGGGCGGCGAGGCCGAGGGTGATCAGAGCAGCGGCAGTCTTACGCACGCGCTCCAGTCTAAGCGGACGGATCCGCGCTCCCCGCCGCATCCTCATCCGCGTCGCCCGAAGCGGCAAGCCTCGCGCCGCCCGCCGCGCGCTGCGCCTCACGGACGCGCTTGCGCAGGTTCTTGTCGGTGATCTCGCGATCGCCCACGGCACCGGGGGTCCACTGCTCCACGTCCTCGTCGCCGTAGCTCGGCTTCTTGGCGGCGCGGCGCTTCACATCGGGCGGGATGGCACCCGGCGCGAGCCGGCGCGCCGTGATGAGGAACCCCGTGTGCGCGACCATGCGGTGATCCGGGCGCACGGCCAGACCCTCGACGTGCCACCCGCGGACCATGGTCTCCGACGCCTCGGGCTCGGTGAACAACTCCGTGGCGCGCAGGTACTCCGCGACGCGGGACAGCTGGGTCGCGGTCGCGATGTAACAGAGCACCACTCCGCCCGGCGCGAGAGCCTCGGCCACGGCGTCGATGCACTCCCAGGGGGCGAGCATGTCCAGCACCACGCGGTCGACGGCACCTGCGGCGAATTCGGTGGAGAGCTGCTCCTGGAGATCGCCCACGACGATCCTCCACGTGTCCGGCAGCTCGCCGAGGAACGTCTCCACGTTGGCGCTCGCGACCTCGGCGAAGTCGTCCCGGCGCTCGAACGAGACCAGGCGCCCGGCGGGTCCGATCGCACGGATCAACGACAGCGACAGCGCGCCGGATCCGACGCCGGCCTCGACGACCGTCGCGCCGGGGAAGATGTCGGCCTGGGTGAGGATCTGCGCCGCGTCCTTCGGGTAGACGATGGCGGCGCCACGGGGCATCGACATCACGAAGTCGCGCAGCAGCGGGCGCAGGGCGAGGTACTCGTTCCCGGAGCTGTTCGCGACGACGGATCCGTCCGGCAGACCGATCAGATCACGGTGACGCAGAACGCCGTGGTGCGTGTGCAGCTCGCCGTCCTCGCGCAGCGTGACCGTGTGCATCCGGCCCTTGGGGCCGGTCAGCTGCACGCGGTCGCCCTCGCGGAACGGACCGCTGGGCCGCTGCGCGCTCACAGTGCGGCCTCGGCCCTGGCGGCGCGGACGCGGGTGAACTCGGCGGCGAGATCGTCTACCCCGCGTCCCGCGAGCGTGTCCCAGAGCGCATCAGCGTCGAGACCGTCGAGCCCGACGATGTGCGGCACGCCGATCGCGACGGTACGGGCGGACACGGCGGCCTGCAGCCCCGTGCGCGAGTCCTCGAGGGCCACGGTGTCGGCGATGTCGACGCCGAGAGCGTCCGCCGCCTGCAGATAAGGGTCGGGGAAGGGCTTCGGGCGCTCGACGTCGTCGCCGCCGACGATCACGTCGAAGGCGTCGAAGCCGATCAGCGCGACGATGTCCTCGGCCATCCGCCGCAGCGACATGGTCACCAGGGCGGTGCGGACGCCCGCGTCGCGCAGTTCGCGCAGCAGTTCCCTCGCCCCCGGCCGGAACGGCACGCCGTCCTGCTGCAGGCGCACCCGCACGCGCTCGGTGAGCTCGTCGACGATCTCCTGGGCGCCCATCTTCACGCCGGCGCCCTGCAGGATGACCGCGCTGTCGATCAGACCGTTGCCGACCAGCTGCAGCGCCTGCTCGTGCGTCCAAGTGCCGCCGAAGGACTCGATGAGATCGGTCTCGGCGTCCATCCAGTACGGTTCGGTGTCGACAAGGGTTCCGTCCATGTCCCAGAGGACCGCGCGAGGGTGCTGATTCACTCCCCCATCGTACCGGCGGCCCGCACCCCCGACGGTGGCGGGGACTAGCCTGGACGGAACACACGGCGCAGGTCGCCGCAGGAAGGAACACAGTGCAGGTACTCGGGAACCGGATCATCGTCGCCGCCTTCGACGGCTGGAACGACGCCGGCGAGGCCGCGTCCGCCGCCGCCGAGCAGATCGACGACGGCGGCTTCGATGTCGTGCACGCCGCCGACCCTGAGCTGTACTTCGACTACCAGTGGGCTCGTCCGACACTCGAGCGCGATGAGGAGGGCAACCGCAGCCTGCGCTGGCCCTCGGCGCGGATGCTGCGGCCGACCGCGGTCTCCGACGGCACCGAGCCGCGGCTGTGGCTGCTGACCGGCACCGAGCCCGCACGCGCCTGGCAGGCGTTCAGTGCGGAGTTCATCGACGCCGCCCTCAGCGAGGACATCACGGGATTCGTCACGCTTGGCGCGATGCTCTCGGACGTGCCGCACACGCGCCCGATCTCGATCTTCGCCTCGAGCGAGAACGCCGAGGTCCGCGAGGCGCTCGGCATCGAGCGCTCCACCTACGAGGGGCCCATCGGGATCCTCTCCGCGCTGGAGCACTCGGCGGAGCAGGCCGGGATCCCCGCACTGTCGCTCTGGGCCAACGTGCCGCACTACGTGCAGACCGGTGGTTCGTCGCCCAAGGCCACGCTCGCGCTCCTCGACCGGCTGCACGAGGTGACCGGCGTCGACGTCCCGCGCGGGACGCTCGCCACCGAGGCAGCCATGTGGGAGGCCACGATCGACGCGGCCGCCGCGGAGGACGAGGAGATGGCCGCCTACATCGCGCAGCTGGAGACGAAGCGCGACACCTGGGATTCGCCCGACGCCTCTGGCGAGGCCATCGCTCAGGCCTTCGAGCGGTTCTTCCGCCGCAACGGCGAGGGCCCGGGCGAGCACAAGCGCTGAGCCGCCGGTCCCCGAGCCTGTCGAGGGGCCCGGGATCCGGTCGGCGTCGCCGGCCGACGCGTCGTCAGGGCTTGATCACACCCATCGCGAGCAGGACGATCAGCACGATGCCGAGCAGGATCCGGTAGACCACGAACGGCAGGAAGCTGCGCTGCGAGATCCAGCGCATGAAGAACGCGATCACACCGAGCCCCACGACGAAGGCGATGCCCGTGGCGGCGAGGGTCTCGCCGGCGGAGAACACGCTCGGCTCGCCGATGCTCTTGACCGCCTGGTACACACCGGATCCGAAGACCGCGGGGATCGCGAGCAGGAAGGCGTAGCGGGCGGCCGCTTCGCGCTCGTAACCGAGCAGCAGTCCGGCGGTGATGGTGCCGCCGGAGCGGGAGACGCCGGGGATCAGGGCGAGGGACTGCGCGAGCCCATACACGATGCCGTGGCCGAGAGTGAGGTCCTTGAGCTTGCGCCGCCGCGCCCCGATCGCGTCCGCGACCCCGAGCAGCACGCCGAACACGATCAGCATGATCGCGACGAGCCACAGCGAACGGAACACGGTCTCGATCTGATCCTTGAACACGAGGCCCAGCACCACGATCGGGATGCTGCCGATGATGATCAGCCACCCCATCCGGGCGTCGGGGTCGTTACGCGGAATCCGGCCGATCAGGGCCAGCCACCAGTTGCCGACAATGCGCACGATGTCGCGCCAGAAGAACACCACGACGGCCGCCTCCGTGCCGATCTGGGTGATCGCGGTGAACGCGGCGCCGGGATCCTGCGCGCTCGGCAGGAAGGCGCCGACGATGCGGAGATGCGCGCTGGAGGAGATGGGCAGGAACTCGGTGAGTCCCTGGACGATCCCCAGGAAGATGGCTTCGAGAAGGTGCATGGATCGCTTTCGCGTCGTGCGCAGGCTCGCGCGGTTCGGTCGGTCGGTGGGCGGTCGGAGGACCCGCGGCAGGTGCTCAGTAGGTCCGCAGGAGATCGGTGAGGACGCGCTGCCCGAACACCAGGGACTCGATCGGCACCCTCTCGTCCACGCCGTGGAACATGCCGGTGAAGTCGAGATCGGCGGGAAGCTTCAGAGGCGCGAAGCCGTAGCCGGTGATGCCCAGGTAGGCCAGCGCCTTGTTGTCGGTGCCCGCGCCGAGGAGGTAGGGGATGACGGGGACGCCCGGATCGTGACGTTCGAGAGCCGCGACCATGGCTTCGACGAGAAGGCCTGCGAACGGGGTCTCCATGCCGATGTCCTGCACGACCATCTCGATCTCGATGTCGTCACCGACGAGTGCGCGCAGCTGCGCGAGCACGTCCTCCTCCTGACCGGGGATCACGCGCACGTCGATGAGCGCCTCGGCGCGCTCGGGGATCACATTGTGCTTGTAGCCGGCCTGCAGCACGGTCGGGTTCGTCGTCGTGCGCAGCGTGGAGCGCAGGAACGCCTCCGCCGGGCCGGCGGTCGCGGCGAGGGCATCGGGGTCGTCCACCGGAAGACCCGTCAGGGCGCTCATCCGGTCGAGGAATTCGCGGGTGGTGTCGGTCAGCTGGATTGGCCACGACGTGCGGCCAATCGCCGTCACCGCCTCGGCGAGCCTCGTGACGGCGTTCTCCGGGTGGAAGCGGCTGCCGTGCCCCGCACGTCCCTTCGCGATGAG
The DNA here is from genome assembly GCF_002979495.1 of Microbacterium sp. MYb64. Lineage (NCBI taxonomy): Bacteria > Bacillati > Actinomycetota > Actinomycetes > Micrococcales > Microbacteriaceae > Microbacterium > Microbacterium sp. MYb64. Next base: position 123,518 of record NZ_PCOW01000005.1, read on the forward strand.
GCGGATCCACATCAGCGCCTTCTCCCCCACCTGGAGAAGGTACGCACGCTGGTCTCCGACGGGGATCGAGTAGCCGCCGACCTCGCTGATCGCCTCGGTCGCACCGGCGAACCACTCGGGGCGGTTCTGCACGACGAGGGCCGAGCCCTCGACGCCGCCGTTCTCCTCATCGGCGAAGAACGCCAGGATCAGGTCACGCTCCGGCTGCTCCCCCGCGCGCAGGATCTCCGCCACGGAGGTGAGGATCATCGCGTTCATGTTCTTCATGTCGACCGCACCGCGGCCCCAGAGCATGCCGTCCTGCACGATGCCGGCGAACGGATCCACACGCCAATCGCCCGCCATCGCGGGCACGACGTCGAGATGGCCGTGCACGACCAGCGCCGGCTTGTCCTTGTTCCTGCCCGCCACGCGCGCCATGACGTTCGTACGCCGCGGGATCGGCTCGTAGAACTCCGGCTGAAGCCCGAGCGATTCCAGGTAGGCGCCGACGTACTCCGCGGCTTCGCGTTCGCCCTTCGCGTCACCGCCGCCGAAGTTGGAGGTGTCGAAGCGGATGAGCTCGGCGGCGATCCGCGCGACCTCGGGAAGTTCGGCATCCGACTGGGGCATGCGTCCAGGCTACCCAACGGCCGAGGGCGATCCGGAGCCCGGGATCTCCTGCCGACCTGGGCGACGCGCCCGACATGCACCGCGGTTCGAGGGGTCACACGGAACGTGATAGTGTCATTCTTCGGTTGGGAACAGCCGAAAACACCAGCGCGGGTGGCGGAATAGGTAGACGCGCTAGCTTGAGGTGCTAGTGCCCGAATAGGGCGTGGGGGTTCAAGTCCCCCCTCGCGCACGCTGGTGAGAAGGCCCGGATCGAAAGATCCGGGCCTTCTTCGTGTCTGGGCGCAGCGCGTGGACCCGACGTATGCGCGAGTGTCGTGGCAAGCGAAGAGCCGGGATCGACGACCCCGGCTCCTCCGTTGTGCAGAGCGCGTCAACCCACGCTGACGTTGAACAGCAGGCCCAGCGCATAGGTCACCGCCGCAGCGCCGAAACCGATCGCCAGCTGGCGCAGGCCTCGTCGCAGCGGCGGGCCCCCGGAGAGCACGCCGACGGTCGCGCCGGTGCCGAGCAGCGCGATGCCGACGAGGGCAAGAGCCACCAGCACCGCGGGCAGCCCCTGCATGCCGAAGATCCAGGGCAGCACCGGCACGATCGCGCCGGATGCGAACAGCAGGAAGCTCGAGATCGCTGCGGGCCACGCGTTGCCGATGATCTCGTGCTCGTCGCCGCCCTCGGAGGGCACGCGCAGCGGACCCGTGGCGCGCTGCGCCAGGCCCGCCTTCGCGGCGCCGACGACGCGGCGAGCACGCTGCAGAGACTCGTCGGCGTCCATGCCCCTGGCACGGTAGACGAGCGCGAGCTCGTTCTCGTCCAGATCGAGGTCGCTCGCAGTGGCGTCGCCGTGCCCGTTCTCCTCTGTCGCTTCGAGCAGCTCGCGCTGCGAGCGGACGGACACGAATTCGCCGGCACCCATCGACAGGGCGCCGGCGAGCAGGCCCGCGAAGCCGCTGAACAGGACGAGGCCGCTGCTCGCCCCTGTCGCCCCGATGCCCAGCACGAGAGCCAGGTTGCTCACCAGGCCGTCGTTCGCGCCGAACACCGCTGCCCGGAACGAGCCGGAGAGCTGGCGCCGACCGCGGGCGGCAAGGCCTCGGACGACTTCGAAATGCACCTTCTCGTCGGCGCGCATGGCCGGAGTGGCATACACCTCGGCGTCGTACGGGGACCGCGCCTCCGCGCTCTGGGCGAGCGCGAGCACGAAGATGGAGCCGAACCGTCCGGCCATCCAGCCGAGGGTCCGCGTGCGCAGACCCGGTCGCGGAAGCCGGGCGGGCTCTCCGCCGAGCAGCGCGAGCCAGTGCGCCTCGTGGCGCCCCTCTGCGGCCGCGAGCTCGAGCAGGATCTCGCGCTCTTCGCCCTCCCGGCGCTGAGCGAGCTGCTGATAGACGTGCGCCTCGGCGCGCTCCTCCACGAGGTAGCGCGCCCAGCGGCGGCGGTCGGCCGCGGTGGGTTCGGCGTGGGCGGTTTCAGGCTTGTTCATGAAGTCCTTCACGGATCGAGGCAACCGCTCAACGCTATCGAGGCGAGGGCCTGGAATCCGCGCCAGGACGGGGATTGACAGCATTTCGGGGATCCGAACCGGGCGCTGCCGGGCGCGTCCTCGCACCACCCGCGGGGCGGGTCTGCTCAGGCCCGCACGCGCCGCCGGAGCAGGTCGATCCGTGACTGCAGCTGGGTCACCGTAGCCTGGGCGACCGCCGGACCGCCGCAGAGCCGGCGCAGCTCCGCGTGCACGGCGCCGTGCGGTTCGCCGGTCTGCTTCGCGTAGACGCCGACGAGGCTGTTGAGCAGCTGCCGCTGTTCGCGCAGGGTGCGGTGCAGCGGCTCCGGCAGCGTCGTCGTCTGCGCCGGAGCGGCGGCCTCGCGCGCTTCCCGCAGCCGGGATTGCCGGGATTGACGTTGCATGAGCAGCTCGTGCACGTGCTCGGGTTCGAGAAGACCCGGGATCCCGATGAACTCCTCCTCCTCGGGCGTGCCGGGCTCCGCGAGCTGACCGAACTCCTTGCCGTCGAAGACCACACGATCGAAATGCGCGAGCGAGGAGATCGCCTGGTAGCTGAACTCCTGGGTGAGCGCGTCCGAGGCCTCGTCCTCACGGTTCGCGCTCTCCAGCAGCGAGTCCTCGAGACCGTCGTCGTCCTTGGACTGGCGGTCCAGGGCATGGTCGCGCTGCTTCTCGAGCTCGTTCGCGAGCTTCATCAGCACGGGGACGTTCGGCAGGAACACGCTCGCCGCCTCGCCGCGACGACGCGCGCGCACGAAGCGGCCGATCGCCTGGGCGAAGAACAGCGGCGTCGACGACGACGTGGCGTACACCCCGACGGCCAGACGCGGCACGTCCACGCCCTCCGACACCATCCGCACCGCGACCATCCAGCGGTCGTTTGAGGAACTGAACTTCTCGATGCGCTCCGACGCCGTCGCATCGTCGGACAGCACCACAGTGGCGCGCTGCCCGGTCAGCGAGTGCAGGATCTTCGCGTACGCGCGGGCCACGGTCTGGTCGGTCGCGAGCACGAGGCCGCCGGCGTCGGGCACGTGCTGGCGGACCTCGGTGAGCCGGCGGTCCGCGGCCGACAGCACGGCGGGCATCCACTCCCCCTCCGGATCCAGCGCGGTGCGCCAGGCCTGAGAGGTGACATCCTTCGTGTTGTCCTGACCGAGATGCGCTTCGAGCTCGTCGCCGGCGCTCGTGCGCCAGCGCATCTTGCCCGCATACATGTGGAACAGCACGGGCCGCACGACGCCGTCCTGCAGCGCCCGCCCGTAGCCGTACGCGTAATCGGTGCTTGAGATCCGCGCACCGGACTCGTCGGGAAGGTAGTCGACGAACGGGATCGGCGCGGTGTCGCTGCGGAACGGGGTGCCGCTGAGCAGCAGCCTGCGCCGTGCCGAGCCGTACGCGTCGCGGATCGCATCGCCCCAGCTCAGCGCGTCGCCGCCGTGGTGCACCTCGTCGAGGATCACGAGGGTGCGCCCGCCCTCCGTGAGGTGCTTGTGCACCGAGGACTTCGCGGCGACCTGCGCGTACGTCACGACGACGCCGTGATACTGGCGTGACGGTGCCCAGTGGCTGTTACGGAAGCGCGGATCCAGCCGGATGTGCACGCGCGCCGCGGCGTCGGCCCACTGCGTCTTGAGGTGCTCGGTCGGGGCGACCACGATGACGCGGTCGATCTCGTTCGTGTGCAGCAGCTCGACCGCGAGCGTGAGCGCGAACGTCGTCTTGCCTGCGCCCGGCGTCGCGGCGACCAGGAAGTCGCGGCGCTCGGGGATGCGGAAGTACTCCTCCAGCGCTTCGCGCTGCCACGCTCTCAGCCTGTCGGCGGTACCCCAAGGGGCGCGCTGGGGGAAGGACGGAGAGAGCATGGGATTCCACGATAGACGAGGCGCCTGACATTCCCGGGCGCGTCGGATCGCCCCTCCCCCGGCTCAGCATTCCCAGAGCATCGGCTCAGCGGATCCACCGCGGGCGATCGTAGAGTGCGAGCCGGCATTCCACTCGGAGCGCCCTGCCCGAAGGAATCTCCGTGACACGACACCGTTCGGTGCGCCCGATCGCTCAGCACAGCTCTGCACGGCGGCCCCGCACCTGGGCACGAGCACTCCGCGCGCTCGGCATCGCGCTCGCCGTCGTCCTGGTGAGCGGCGTGGCCGTGGTCGGATATGTGGTCAGCGACCTCACCGCGGCGGTGGCCCACAACAGCGTGCAGCTCGAAGGCGGCCCCACGACGGCGCCCGACATCGGTGCGTACAAGAACGGCTTCAACCTGCTCGTCGTCGGCATCGATGCCTGCGAAGCGAAGTACGCCGATCTGTTCCCCGGGCGCTGCGACGGCCCCGACGCCTCGAGCGTGAACAACGACGTGACCGTGCTCATGCACGTCTCGAACAACCCGCGCCGGATCACGGTCGTGAGCTTCCCGCGCGACATGATCGTGCCCGTGCCCTCGTGCACCGCGACGGACGGCACGAGCGTCTCCGCGCAGAGCGCGGCGCAGATCAACACCACCTACGACGAAGGCGGACTCTCCTGCGTCGCCAAGACGGTGTCGGCGCTGTCCGGACAGCAGGTCGACTTCGCCGCCGCGGTCAACTTCGGCACCGTGATCGACATCACGAACGCGATCGGCGGGGTCCAGGTCTGCCTCGCCACGCCGATCGACGATACTTACACCGGCCTGAACCTGAGTGCGGGCGAGCACACGATCCAGGGCCTGCAGGCGCTGCAGTTCCTGCGCACCAGGCACGGCCTCGTGAGCGGAAGCGACCTCGCGCGCATCGGCAACCAGCAGCAGTATCTGGCCAGCCTCGCCCGTCAGCTGACGAGCGGCAAGGTGCTCTCGAACGTGCCGGAGGTGCTCAGGATCGCCACGATCGCGTTGACGAACCTCGAAGCCAGCACGACGCTCAAGAACCCCGCGACGATCCTTCAGCTCGCCCTCGCCGTCAAGGATGTGCAGCCCTCGGACATCACGTTCATCCAGTATCCGAACGTGACCGACCCGGACAACCCCAACCGCGTCGTGCCGGACGATGCCTCAGCCCAGACCCTCTGGGCGGCCGTCGCCGCGAACCAGCCGGTGCTGATCACGCACCAGAACACCGTGAACGACGGCGTCACGGTCGAACCCACGACGCCGACGACCGCCCCGACGCCCGCGCCCACCGGCGCCTCGGCGACCTCGACCCCGACGCCCGCAGCCAGCGCGGTCCCGCTCTCCGCCAACGTCCGCGGCAGCACGTCCGCGCAGCAGACCTGCACGAACGGCGACACCAGCGGCTGATCCGGCCGTCCGCGGGTAGTCTCGAATGCTGTGCCGCGCCGAACAGGCGCCCGCGAGGAGGAGAGGATCATGTCCGGTCACGAACCGCGCACCCCGTATGTCCCCAACGAGACACCGCACCCGTGGCACCGCTACGTGGCGATCGGCGACTCCTTCACCGAGGGCATCGGGGATCCCGAGCCGAGCGCGCCGGGAGGCCACCGCGGCTGGGCCGACCGCGTGGCGGAGGTGCTCGGCGCCCAGAGCGAGGACTTCGCCTATGCCAACCTCGCGGTGCGGGGCAAGCTCATCGGGCAGATCAGCGATGAGCAGGTCGCCCCGGCGATCGCGCTGAACCCCGACCTGATCACCCTGTGCGCCGGCGGCAACGACGTGATCCGCCCCGGCACGGATCCGGACGAGATCGCCGTGCTGCTCGACGACATGGTCACGCGCCTGTCGCGCACCGGTGCCGCGATCGTGCTGATCACCGGCATCGACACGAACTTCACCCCGGTGTTCCGACCGTTCCGCGGCAAGGTTGCGATCTACAACGAGAACGTGCGCGCGGTCGCCGAGCGGCACGACTGCATCGTGGCGGACCAGTGGGGCCTGAAGACCATCCAGGATCCGCGGTTCTTCGCCGACGACCGGCTGCACATGAACCCGCTCGGCCACCACGAGGTCGCCCGCATGGTGCTGCGTGCCCTGAACGTGCCGAACGATCTCCAGGAGATGGCCGCCGACCCGTTCCCCGTGCGCACCTGGCGCGAGGCCCGCAACGAGGACCTGGTCTGGGCGCGCACGCACCTGGTGCCGTGGGTGCTGCGCCGCCTGCGTCACCAGTCCTCCGGCGACACGATCGAGGCCAAGCGTCCCGAGCCGATGCCCGTGGTGCTGCCGCACGAGGAGTGAGCGACCGCTCCGGGGCGGTCACTCGTTCCGGAACGGCCTTCAGGTACGGATCGCCGGCGGATGCCGCAGCGCCCAGAGTGCGACGGCGGCGGTGGAGGCGACGTTGAGCGAATCCACGCCCCCGGCCATCGGGATCGTCACCACGGCGTCGGCCGCCGCCAGCGCCTGCCCGGTCAGGCCTGGCCCTTCGGATCCGAACGCGAGTGCGATCCGTTCCGGGCGACGCGCGGCATAGGACTCGAGCGTCTCGGCGTCGTCGCGGAGCGCGAGCGCCGCCAGAAGGATCCCCTCGGCGCGGAGGACCGGCGTCAGCTCGTCCCAGCTGTCGAAGCGCGTCCACGGCACCTGGAAGACGGTGCCGGTGCTGACCTTGACGCTGCGCCGGTACAGCGGATCCGCGCAGCGGGCCGAGACGAGGACCGCGTCGGCGCCGAGAGCCGCGGCCGCGCGGAAGGCGGATCCGACGTTCTGGTGCTCGACGAGGTCCTCCAGCACGAGGATCGTGCGGGCGCCGCGCACCACATCGTCCAGCGCCGGGAGCGCGGGTCGGTGCATGGCCGCCAGCGCGCCGCGATGGACCGGGAACCCCGCGGCCGCCTCGACCACCGCATCGGCGCAGACGTACACGTCGACCTCGATGTCCCCGAACAGCGCGCGGAGGCCGTCCAGCCAGCGCTCCTGCGTCAGCACGGAACGCGGGCGGTGTCCTGCACCGACGGCCCGCTCGATGACTTTGAGCGACTCGGCGATGTACAGCCCGCCCTCGACATCGCTCCGCACGCGCAATGCGGTGTCGGTCAGCCCCCGGTAGTCGTCGAGCCGGGGATCAGCGGGGTCGTCGATGCGGAGCTCATGCACGGAACCACTCTGGCAGGTCGCCCGCCCGGCGACCGTGCAGGATCCCGCCCGTAGACTCGGGCGAGGAGGTCGGATGAACAGCAGCAGCCCGTCGTTGCACGCCCAGCTCGAACCCGTCGCAGAGCTTCTCGCCGATCGCCGCATCGCCTTCCTGACCGGCGCCGGACTCTCCACGGACTCGGGCATCCCCGCGTATCGCGGAGCCGGTTCGACCCCGCGGCGCACGCCGATGACCGTGCAGACCTTCCTCGGCTCGGAGGACGCGCAGCGGCGGTACTGGCTGGGCGGACACCTCGGCTGGCGCTCGTTCGGCACCGCCGTCGCGAACCCCGGGCATCGCGCCATCGCCGGACTGGAACGGGCCGGCCGCGCGGTCGGCGCGATCACGCAGAACGTCGACGGTCTGCACCTCGCTGCGGGATCCGCCCGCGTGGTCGAGCTGCACGGCACCATGCGGACCGTGCTGTGCCTGCACTGCGGCCAGAGCTTCTCCCGCGACGCCGTGGCCGCCCAGATCGAGGAGCGCAACGTCTGGCTCGACGTTCCGGACGACGTGCTGCTCGGCCCGGACGGCGACGTACGCCCGGAGACCACGGAGGGCTTCGTCCTGCCGGTCTGCACGGTGTGCGCGGGCCCCCTGAAGCCCGACGTCGTCTTCTTCGGCGAGTACATCCCCACCGAGCGCTTCGCGACGGCCGAGGCCCTGCTGCGCTCCGGCGACGCGCTGATCGTCGCAGGGTCGTCCCTGGTCGTGAACTCCGGCATCCGGATCATCGAGCGCGCTCGCCGCCGTAGTCTCCCCATCGTCATCATCAACCTCGAACCCACGCGCGCCGACGCCTGGGCCTCCGCGACGATCGCCGCCTCCACCAGCCTCGTCCTCCCCGCCCTTCTGGAGCTGCTCACGTGACTCTCATCACCCTCATCCGCCACGGTCAGACCGATTGGAACCTGGCGGGCCGCATCCAGGGATCCACCGACATCCCCCTCAACGACACCGGACGTGCGCAGGCGCGCCATGCCGCCGTGCAGCTCGCGGCCGTCGCCTTCGACCACGTCTATGCGAGCCCGCTCGGCCGCGCCCGGGAGACCGCGGAGATCATCGCCCGTGAACGGGGACTGTCCGCGCCGCTCGTCACCGTCGGGATGCGCGAGCACGAGTTCGGCGAGGCCGAAGGCCTGCTCTGGGACGAGTACCGGGAGCGGTTCGGAGCCAGAACCGACGATGTCCCCGGAGCCGAGACCGTGCAGCAGCTGACCGACCGCGCCCTCGCTTCGCTCACACGGATCGACCTCGCGGCACGGCGCCGCTCCGCGCCTCGCGTGGAGTCGGTGCTGGTATGCACCCACGGCGGCGTCATCCGTGCACTGCTCGAGCACGCCTCGGGGGGCACGCTCCCCGCGCCGGGAGAACGGCTCGGGAACGCGTCGGTGCACCGCTTCGCGATGGACGGCGGAGGCCTGCGCCTGCTCGACGCGGCCTCCGTCTGAGGCCCGCACCGCCGGGGCGGCGCTCGGGTCCGGAACACCCCCGGGCGTAGGATCGAAGACGCCGCCGATCCCGAGGAGAGCCGTGAATCCCGCCCCTGCACCGACGTGGCGGATGTGGCTGATCTGGATCGTGGGCGTGTCCGCCTACGTGCTGTCGATCACGAACCGGACCTCGCTGTCCGCGGTCGGCGTGGACGCCGCGCACCTCTTCCAGGCCGATGCGTCGACGCTGTCGCTCTTCGCCGTGCTGCAGCTCGCCGTGTACGGACTCATGCAGATCCCCGTCGGTCTGCTGCTGGACCGCTACGGATCCCGCCCGATCATGGTCGCGGGCATGCTCCTCATGGCGGTCGGCCAGCTCGTGATGGCCTTCGCGCCGAACGTGGGCGTCGCGATCGTCGCCCGTATGATCCTCGGAGCCGGCGATGCGGCGATCTTCCCCGGCGTCCTGCGGCTCGTGGCGATCTGGTTCCCGGCGCAGCGCGGGCCGCTGATGGCGCAGCTGACCGGCATCGTCGGCCAGCTCGGGCAGCTGGTCGCGATCCTCCCGCTCCCCCTCCTGCTGCACTCGACGTCGTGGTCCGTCACGTTCGGGAGCCTCGCCGGGCTCGGCGTCCTGTTCACGGTGCTCGTCTTCGCCTTGATCCGCAACCGCCCGCCCGAGCTCGCCGAGGACGTCTCGGTGAACACGGACACCGGAGTGATCCGGGTCGTCACCTCCCGGGCGGATCTGCGCGTCACCCTGCGCGAGGCGCTCGCCCATCCCGGAACGCGCCTCGGCTTCTGGACGCACTTCACGACCCCCTTCGCCGGCACCGCCTTCATGATGCTCTGGGGCATCCCCTTCCTCACGAACGGAGAGGGGCTCTCGATCGGCACCGCGTCCCTGGTGACCACCGTCTATGTGCTGTTCGGGATCCTGTTCGGTCCCGTGCTGGGAACCCTCTCCGCCCGTCATCCGACCAGTCGCTCGCTCATGCTCGTCCTGCCCACGATCGCCCTGCAGGTGGTCGTCTGGCTCGCCGTGATCCTCTGGCCCGGTCAGGCGCCGCTCTGGCTGCTCATCCTGTTGGCGATCGCGCTCGCCACCGGCGGCCCGGCCTCGATGGTCGCGTTCGATCACGCGCGCACGCACAACCCGCAGCACCGGCTCAGCACGGCGACGGGTGTGGTCAACGGCGGCGGATTCCTGGCCGCGCTCATCGCGATCTTCCTGATCGGCCTCGCGCTCGACCTGCAGGGCGCCGGCACACCGGCCACCTACACGCTCGACGCGTTCCGCTGGGCGTTCGTCACGCAGGTTCCGCTGTGGGCGCTCGGCACGGTCTTCATCATCCGCGAACGGCGCCTGACCCGCCGGGTGCTGGGCCTGGAGCGTCGCCCCAGGAACGACTGATCGCGCCGTCCGCAGACGGCGCGATCAGCACGTCTCAGCCCAGCAGCATCGCGCGGCCGGGTTCCTGCAGCACGTCGGCCACCGCCTTCAGGAACTGCGCCCCCTCTGCGCCGTCCACGATCCTGTGGTCGAACGAGAGGCTGAGAGTCATGATGTCGCGCAGCGCGATCTCGCCTTTGTACTCCCAGGGCAGGCGCCGCACGGCGCCGAGCGCGAGGATCCCGGTCTGCCCCGGAGGCAGGATCGGAGTGCCCGCGTCGATGCCGAACACGCCGATGTTCGTGAGCGAGAACGTGCCGCCGGCGAGGTCCGCGGGCGGGGTCTTGCCGCTCCGGGCCGTGCGCGTGAGCTCGGCCACAGCGGCGGCGAGCTCACCGAGCGGCATCCGCTCGGCGTCGCGGATGATCGGCACGATCAGCCCCCGATCCGTGGCCGCCGCGATGCCGAGATCGACGAAGTGCTGCTGCACGATCTCGCCCGCGTCGCCGTCCCAGCGGGCGTTGATGCCGGGGAACGCGGCGAGGGCCAGGCACACCGCCTTCGCGACGACGGTGAGCACGCCGATGCGCGGGGCATCGGGCTTGGCACTCGCGCGCAGAGAGGCGATGAGCTCGCTCGTCGCGGTCACGTCGACCGTGTGGAAGGTGGTCACGTGCGGTGCGGTGAACGCGCTCCGCACCATCGCCTCCGCCGTGTGCTTGCGCACCCCGCGGACCGGGATCCGGGTGGTCGCCCGATCCCCCGCGGCCGGGCGCCTGGGCACCGTGACCGCGGCGGGTTCCGGGATCGTCTCGGCGACCGGGCTCTCGCCGCGGTGCACGAGCCGCTCGCGGTAGGCGTCGACGTCGGCGCGGGTGATCACCCGGTCTCCGAGCTCGGCTGCGACGAGCACGAGGTCCACGCCCAGGCCCTTGGCGTAGGCGCGGACGGGCGGCGTGGAACGAGGGCGCTCCCCGCGCACGGGCGGTGCCGGCACCACCGCGATGTCGTCATGGGGCGCCGCGACGCGCACGTCGACGTCCGCAGCGACGGTGGTCGTCGTGGCGACGGAACCCGCGCCCGCGCGGCGTGCACGACGCTGCGGCCGGCCGTTCGACGGCGCGGCGCCGTAGCCCACGAGGTTCGGACCGGAGCCCTCCTCGACCTCTGCGGCCGCGGCGGGCGCTTCCGGCTCCGGCGCGCCCTGTCCCTCGATCTCGAAGCCCACGAGCGGCGCCCCCACGAGGACCACGTCTCCGGCGGCGGCGTGCAGCGAGGTGATCAGGCCCGCGTGCGGCGAGGGCAGCTCGACGATCGCCTTGGCGGTCTCCACCTCGGCGAGCGTCTGATTCAGGGTGACCGTGTCGCCTTCGGCGACCAGCCACTGCACGATCTCCGCCTCGGTGAGACCCTCACCGAGATCCGGAAGGAGGAATTCCTGCTTCATCGGTCGACCCCCTCCAGCAGCTGCTCGTCGTCGCAGACGCGGTCGACCGCGTCGAGGATCCGGTCCAGGTCCGGCAGGTGGAACTTCTCCAGCTTCGCCGGCGGATACGGGATGTCGTGGCCCGTGACGCGCAAGGGCGCCGCCTCGAGCCAGGTGAAGCACTTCTCGGTGATGCTCGCGATGACCTCGGCCGCGACACCGGCCTCGCGGGCCGCCTCGTGCGCGACGACCACCCGCCCGGTCCGGCGCACCGACGCGCAGACGGTGCCGTAGTCGATCGGCGAGAGCGAGCGCAGATCGATCACCTCGAGCGACCTGCCCTCCGCTTCAGCCGCCTCGGCGGCCTCGAGCGCGGTGCGCACCATGGCGCCGTAGGTCACGATCGTGGCGTCCGTGCCCTCGCGCACCACACGGGCGAGGCCCATCGGCGCCGCGTCCGCGAGCGGGGTCTCCAGATCCACCTCGCCCTTGGCGTGGTACAGCCGCTTGGGCTCGAAGAAGATCACGGGGTCGTCGCTCGCGATGGCCTGGCGCAGGCACGTGTACGCGTCCTGCGGGTTGGAGACCGCGATCACACGGAGTCCCGCGGTGTGCACGAAGTACGCCTCCGGCGACTCGGAGTGGTGCTCGGCCGCGCCGATGCCGCCGCCCCAGGGGATGCGGATCGTGATCGGCATGGGGACGGTGCCCTGGGTGCGATAGTGCAGCTTCGCGACCTGCGAGACGATCTGGTCGAACGCGGGGTACACGAATCCGTCGAACTGGATCTCGACCACCGGCCGGTATCCGCGCATCGCGAGGCCGACGGCCGTGCCGACGATTCCCGACTCCGCGAGCGGGGTGTCGATGACCCGCTCCGCGCCGAACTCGTCCAGGAGCCCGTCGGTGATGCGGAACACGCCGCCGAGCTTGCCGATGTCCTCGCCGAGCAGGACGACCTTCGGATCGTCCGCCAGGGACTGCTTGAGGGCCGCGCCGAGCGCCTTGCCCATTGTCATCTGGACCATGTCACGCCTCCGCGAGGGTAGCGAGGTAGCGGGCGTAGTCGGCGCGCTCCTCGTCGATGCCGGTGTGCGGTTCGGCGTACACGCCGTCGAACACCGCGAGCGGGCCGCGCGTGGTGAGACTGAGGCACGCGGCCCGCATCTGCATGGCCGCCTCGTCGGCCTCCGCCGCGAAGCCGGCGGCGATCTCGTCGGTGAGCGCACCCTCGGCGCGCAGCAGGGCCTCGACCCGCGCCAGCGGATCCTTGCCGCGCCAGTACTCGAGCTCCGCAGGGTCCCGGTAGCGCGTGGGGTCGTCGGCGGTCGTGTGCGGGCCCATGCGGTAGGTGACGAGTTCGAGGAATGCCGGAGAACCGCCACGGGCCTGCTCGAGGGCCCAGCGCGTCGCTGCGAACACCGCGAGCACGTCGTTGCCGTCCACGCGCATGCTGGGGATCCCGAAGCCGGGGGCGCGCCCCGCGATCGGATGCTGCGACTGCACGGCCACGGGCTCGGAGATCGCCCAGTGGTTGTTCTGGCAGATGAAGACGACCGGGGCGCGGTACGAGGAGGCGAAGATCATGGCCTCGTTCACATCGCCCTGGCTCGTGGCGCCGTCGCCGAAGTAGGTGACCGCGACCTGGTCGGAGCCGTCGTGAAGGATGCCGAGCGCGTAGCCGACCGCGTGCAGCGTCTGTGCGCCGATGATGATCTGCAGCGGAGCCATGTGCATCACGGCGGGGTCGTACGCGGCCCCCTCTTCGCCGCGCCACATGCGGACGTAGTCGCCGGGCTGCGCGCCGCGCGCCAGCATCACGCCGGTCTCGCGGTAGCTCGGGAAGACGACGTCATCACTGTTGAGCGCGCGGCCGGAGCCGATCTGCGCGGCCTCCTGCCCCTGACACGGGGCCCACAGGCCGAGCTGGCCCTGGCGCTGCAACGCCACTCCCTCGCTGTCGAGGCGCCGCAGGACGATCATGTCGCGCAGCAGCGAGAGCAGCTGATCGGACGTGACGTCGGCGACGTAGGGGGTGAGACGCGTGTCGTTGCGGCGCCGACCCTGGGCGTCGATGAGGCCGGCGGGCTCGTCGAGCCCGATGCCGGTCACAGTGATCGGATCAAGGTGGGTTGACATCTTCGTCCTCCTCAGTCGATCCGCCCTCGTGGGGAGGATCCGGTGCGTCTTCGCTTGCCTTGAGCGTACGACCGCTTCACACGTCGCTCAAGCATTCGGCAGCAGCCTGAGCATGTTGCCAACTAATGCCCTCTGACAGACTGCTAGCCTTTGGCAACATGGCAACCCTTGATCGCACCGATCTCGACATCCTCGAGATGCTCTCGGCCGACCCGCGCACGACGGTGGTCGCGATGGCCGAGAAGCTCCGGCTCTCCCGCAACACGATCCAGGCTCGCCTGGCCCGGCTGGATCAGACCGGGGTGTTCCTGCCCTATGAGCGCGCCTTCTCCCCCGCGGTGCTCGGCTACCCGCTGCAGGCCTTCGTGAGCATCGGCGTCCGTCAGACCGAACTGCCCCGGATCATCGCCGAGCTGGCGCGGGTGCCGGAGGTGGTGCAGGCGCACGGCCTGAGCGGCTCGATCGATCTGCTCGCGCTCGTCGCCTGCCGCGACGCGCGCCACCTCTTCGACACCGACGCCCGTATTCTCTCGATCGACGGCGTCGAGAGGACGGAGACGTCGCTCGCGATGGGCGAGGTCATCCCCTTCAGGGTCGGCGGTCTTATGGGGCTGGCACGGCGAGAGGCCGGAGGAACCGCCTGATCGCTCCCGCCGCTTCGGCCGGGGTCTCGTAGTGGATCAGGTGGCCGACGTGCGCGATCTCGATGAGCTCGGCGTCGGGGAACAGCGGCGCAAGCGCCCGCTCCGCCTCGATCGGGGTGATGTCGTCGCGCTGTGCGGCCACCAGCAGGGTCGGAACCGTGATGTGCGGGGCGAACTCCCGGACGTCGTGCGAGACGCTCGTGCGGAACGCCTGGCTGAGTACGTCGCGATCGGAGAACCGGGAGAAGTAGGTGTCGTGCTGATCGTGCACGAACCGGCGCAGTTCGGGATCCCGCGTCTTCGCCATCGCGATGCTCATCCCGCGCACGATGACCCTGTTCCGCAGGAGCTCCGTGCCGAGGGCTTCGGGAAGCCACGCGCCGAGAGCGTAGTAGAGCATCGCGAGACGGGTCAGCACGGCCTTGGGGCCCTCCAGCGCCGGCGCCCCGATCGGGTTGACCAAGATCAGCCGCGGCGTCTCCAGCCCGCCGGCGACGGCAGCCGAGGCCACGATCGAGCCGAACGAATGGCCCAGGATCACCGCCCCCGGGGCGACAGCCGCGGAGAACTCCGTGAGCCACTGCGCGTAGGCCTCGATGTCGTGCACGCGACCGGGAAGAGGCGGCGTCTCGCCGAACCCCGGGAGGTCGGGCATGATCACGCGCACTCCTGGCAGGTGCGCGACCACGGGCTCCAGCCCGTGGTGCTCGCCTCGGAAGCCGTGCACGGCGAGCACGGTGAGCTCCGCATCGTCGGCGCCGTAGACCCAGTACGCCGTGCGCCCGCCGAGGATCTCGGCCTCCTGACGTCGCACCGGGATGCGATCCAGGCGTGCGGCATAGGGAGAGGGCGCGGGCATGCTTCGAGTCTACGGGCGCGGACGATGCCGCCTGAGCGCTCCGCCGCGCGCCGGAACCGGGATGTCGGGCCCTCGCCCTACGGTGGCGTCATGACCGATTCGACGCCGTTGCCGCCCTGGCTGATCCGCGTCGGAGTCTTCGACCTCGAGACCACGGGGATCGACGTCACGCGGGACCGCGTCGTCACCGCGCACGTCGGCGTGCTGGACCACCACGGCGCCGAGATCGCGGCGCGCACCTGGCTGGCCGATCCTGGAGTCCCCATCCCCGCCGGCGCCACCGCGATCCACGGCATCACCTCCGAACGCGCGCACCGAGACGGCACCCCTGCCGCCCAGGTCATCGCGGGCGTCGTGGCCGCCCTCAGATCCCTTCTCGACCAGGGCGTGCCCGTCGTGGCGTACAACGCCGCGTTCGACTTCTCCCTCCTCGCGCACGAGGCGCGACGACACAGGATCGCACCTCTGGAGAACCCCTCTCCGGTGATCGATCCGCTGATCATCGACAAGACCTACGACCGGTACCGCCCCGGCAAGAGGACGCTGGAGATCGTGGCCGCGCACTACGGGGTCGATCTGACCGGCGCGCACGACGCCTCGGCCGACGCCGTCGCCGCGGGCCGGGTCGCTCAGGCCCTGGCCCAGCGCTTCCCGCTGCCCCCGAGCGCCGGAGAGCTGCACACCCGCCAGATCGGCTGGGCTCGGGCGCAGGCCGCGAGCCTGACCGACTATTTCGTGCGGATCGGCCGGATCGAGCCGACCGAGCGCGTGGACGGCCGCTGGCCGGTCCGCGACGGCGATCCCGCCCGGCAGAACGCCCCTCTCGGATCCTTCTGACGACGGATCCGGATACGGACCGGACGGCGTAGCCTGCAGGGATGAGAGAGACCCTGAACGCCGTGCTGGGCTGGGGCACGATCGCCCTGCCGGTCGCACTCGGGCTCTATGTCCTGGGCTATGCCGCCTGGACGCTCTCTCATCGCAGGCCGCTCGAGAAGCGCTATGCCGGGGGCGGAGGAGGAATCGGCGGCGCGTTCGACAGCGTGTTCGCCCCCTCGTCTCTGGAGGCCGAGGCCGAACGCGACCGGCAGACCCGGCGGACCGCTCCGGCGCCCTCGCCCGGCGACCCGCCCTGGGGAATCGACGGAGACAGGATCCGGATCGACCTCTGAGCGGCGGGTTCTGCACCGTCAGCGGGGCGCACGGTAAACTGGACGGTTACCCGATGGAGGGAGACCCGATCGCCATGACGACCGACACCGAGCGCATCGAAGTCCTCGAACGCGAGATCGAGAGGATGCAGACCGTCATCGACTTCCTGCAGGTGACCTTCGCTCACGAGCCGAAGCGCAAGAACCGCTTCCGGCGCGTGATCCGCCATGCCGAGGGCAAGATCGACGGCATCCGATTCGCCCTCGAGACGATCCGGTCATCGCCGCCCGAGCCCGGAGGACGTCCCTCCGCCTAGACAGCGGAAAGCCCCCGCCTCGATCGAGGACGGGGGCTTTCGCGAAGGCGATTACTTGGAGGAACCGCCGAAGTTCTTGAAGCGCTGGTTGAACTTCTCGACGCGGCCGGCCGAGTCCATGATGCGCTGCTTGCCCGTGTAGAACGGGTGCGAGGCCGAGGAGATCTCGACGTCGATGACCGGGTACTCCACGCCGTCCAGCTCGATCGTCTTGTCGCTCGTGACCGTCGAACGGGTGAGGAACGTGTCGCCCGAGCCGAGGTCGCGGAACACGACGGCCTGGTACTGGGGGTGGATGTCAGTCTTCATGGGATTCCTTACGTGGTGCCCTGGATTGTGCCAGGGGCGAGGGAAGTCTGTGGCGCAGAATGCACCGAGGATCGATTCTAACAGATCACGCGGCGCGCGCCGCGTAACGGCCGTCGGCCCGGTCCAGCGAGATCGGCATGCCGAATGCGTCGCTCAGCGCCTCGGCCGTGAGCGTCTGCTCGATCGGCCCCGCGGCGACGATCGCGCCATCGCGCAGCAGCAGGACGTGCGTGAACCCGACCGGGATCTCCTCGACGTGATGGGTCACCATGACCATCGCGGGAGTCGTGGGCGACTGGGCGAATCCGCCGAGCAGAGCCAGCAGCTCTTCGCGCGCGCCGAGGTCGAGGCTCGCGCTCGGCTCGTCCAGCAGCAGCAGCTCCGGATCGGTCATCACGGCCCGTGCGATCTGCACGCGCTTCTGCTCGCCGTCGCTGAGCGTGCCGAAGTGACGCTCGGCGAGGTGCTCCAGATGCCATTGCTCGAGAACGCGCATCGCGCGGCGCTCGTCGATCGACTCGTACGACTCGTTCCAGCGCCCCATGACCGAGTACGCCGCCGTCATGACGGTGTTCAGCACGGTTTCGTCCGCGGGGATCCGGCGCGCCATCGCCGAGGAGGCGAAGCCGATCCGCGGGCGGATCTCGAACACGTCGGTGCGGCCGAGGGTCTCCCCCAGGATGTCGACCCGTCCCTGCGTCGGGTGCATCAGGGTGTCGGCGAGCTGGAGCAGCGTCGTCTTGCCCGCGCCGTTGGGTCCGAGCACGACCCAGCGCTGGTCGTCCTCGACGGTCCAGGAGAGGTGATCGACGATGTTGCGGCCGTCGCGGCGCACCACGACATCCGAGAATTCGAGGACGGCAGACATGCCTTCAGCCTATCGGTCAGGCCGTGAGCTCCTCGTAGAGCGCCCTTGTCGTGTCGGCGATCGCGCCCCAGCTGAACTCCTCCGCCGCGCGACGTCGCCCCGCCTCGCCGTACGCCTTCGCCTGCGCGGGATCCGAGACGACCTCGGTCAGCACGGCGGCGAGATCCGAGACGTAGCGGTCCGGATCCACGGGCGTCCCCGTCCCGTCCTGCACCTGCTCGATCGGCACCAGCCGGCCGGTCACCCGGTCGTCCACGACCTCGGGGATCCCGCCCGTCGCCGTGCCGACGACCGCGGCGCCGCACGCCATCGCCTCGAGGTTCACGATGCCCAGCGGTTCGTACACCGAAGGGCACACGAAGGTCGTCGCAGCGGTGAGGATCGCGGACAGCTCGTGCCGAGGCAGCATCCGCTCGATCCACACCACGCCCTGTCGCGTCGCCTGCAGGCCTCGGACGAGCTCCTGCACCTCGGCCATGATCTCGGGCGTGTCCGGCGCTCCTGCGCAGAGCACCAGCTGCACCTCTGGCGGCAGCAGCGCCGCCGCCCGCAGCAGGTAGGGCAGACCCTTCTGCCGCGTGATCCGGCCTACGAAGACCACGGACGGCTTCTCCGGATCGATGCCCTGCGCGCGCACGAACTCCGGGTCGTCGACCGGGTGCCAGGCCTCCACGTCGATGCCGTTGTGGATCACCCGCACCTTCGCCGGATCCACCTGCGGATAGCTGCGCAGGATGTCCGCGCGCATTCCGGCGCTCACCGCGATGATGGCCGCCGCGTTCTCGTAGGCGAGCCGTTCGATGCCGCTCGAGACCGCATAGCCGCCGCCGAGCTGCTCCGCCTTCCACGGCCGCAGCGGCTCCAGGCTGTGCGCCGTGAGCACGTGCGGGATGCCGTGCAGCTGCGATGCGATGTGCCCGGCGAAGTTCGCGTACCAGGTATGGCTGTGCACCACGTCGGCGCCCGCGACGTCCGGCACGATGACCAGATCCGTGCCCAGCGTCTGCAGCGCCGCGTTCGCGGAGGCCAGTTCCGCGGGAGTTCGATAAGCCGTCACATCCTGTTCATCCCGCTCCGCGCCGAAGGCCCTGACCCGCACTTCGATGCTCTCTCGCAGGGCTTTCACGAGCTCGGCGACATGCACGCCGGCCCCTCCGTAGATCTCCGGCGGGTACTCCTTGGTGACGATGTCGACGCGCATGTCGTGAACGCTAGTACATGCATCGACGTGGCTCTATGGTGGACCCATGTCGGCACCAAAGAAGGTTTTCGGGATCATCCTCGCCGGTGGCGAGGGCAAGCGGCTCATGCCTCTGACGGCGGATAGAGCCAAGCCTGCCGTGCCCTTCGGAGGCCAGTACCGATTGATCGATTTCGCGATCTCCAACCTGATCAACTCGGGTCTGCGCCAGATCGTGGTGCTCACCCAGTACAAGTCCCACAGCCTCGATCGCCACATCTCGCAGACCTGGCGGATGTCCGCCCTGCTCGACTCGTACGTCACTTCGGTGCCGGCTCAGCAGCGCCTCGGCAAGCGCTGGTTCTCCGGATCCGCGGACGCCATCCTGCAGAGCCTGAACCTGATCCTGGATGAGAAGCCCGACATCGTCGTCGTCATCGGCGCCGACCACGTCTACCGCATGGACTTCACGCAGATGATCGAGGCGCACATCGCCTCGGGGGCGCGCGCGACCGTCGCCGGCATCCGTCAGCCACTCGCTCTCGCCTCGCAGTTCGGCGTGATCGACATCGCGGACGGCGACTCGGGACGCATCAGCCAGTTCCTGGAGAAGCCCTCGGATCCGACGGGCCTCCCGGACTCCCCGCACGAGGTGCTCGCCTCGATGGGCAACTACGTGTTCGACGCCGACGCGCTCATCGAGGCCGTCGAGGCCGACGGCGAGCTGGCCGGATCCAACCACGACATGGGCGGCGACATCGTGCCGTACTTCGTGGGTCGCGGTGAGGCCGGCTTCTACGACATGAAGCAGAACGACGTACCGGGGTCCTCCCCGCGCGATCGGTCGTACTGGCGCGACGTGGGCACGATCGAGTCGTTCTTCGACGCGCACATGGATCTGATCTCCACGCTGCCGATCTTCAACCTCTACAACATGGAGTGGCCGATCCACTCCCAGGCGGTGAACTCGCCCCCGGCGAAGTTCGTGCGCGACTCGGTCGGCCGGATCGGCAATGCGATCGACTCGATCGTGTCGCTCGGATCGGTGCTCTCCGGCACGCATCTCGAACGCAGCGTGGTCGGACCATGGACCCTCGCCGCCGGAGGCTCGACCATCACCGACTCGGTGCTGTTCGACGGAGTGCGGGTCGGCCAGGGCGCGCGCGTGCACAGGGCGATCCTGGACAAGAACGTGGTCCTGCTCGATGGTGCGACCGTCGGCGTGGATCGCGAGCGCGATCTCGACCGCGGCTTCACCATCACCGAGACAGGCCTGACCGTGGTCGGCAAGGGCGTGCGCATCGAGCGCTGAGTGCTCCTCCTCCCGGCCGTCACAGCGGCGGGGACGCGCGGATCCGGCCGCTACGCTCGTCGGGTGACCTCCGCGCGCTTCCTCGTCGTCCTCGATGCCGATTCCACTCTCATCCGCAACGAGGTGATCGAGCTCCTCGCCGAGGAGGCCGGCCGCCGGGCCGAGGTGCAGGCTGCGACCGAGGCGGCGATGCGCGGCGAGGTCGACTTCGCGACGAGTCTGCGCTCACGGGTCGCGGCGCTGACCGGCGTCCCCACGGCCGCGTTCGAGCGCGTGCGCAGCCGCATCGAGCCCACCCCCGGCGTGCGCGAGCTCACCGCGGCGGTGCACGAGCGCGGTGGCGTGGTCGGCGTGGTCTCCGGCGGCTTCCACGAGATCCTCGACGCTGTCGCCCCCGCCCTCGGCGTCGACCGGTGGCGTGCGAACAGGCTCGAGGTCGCGGATGACGCTCTGACCGGCCGGGTCGACGGCGCCATCGTCGATGCCGCTGCCAAGGCGGCATCGCTGCGGGAGTGGTCCGCAGAGCTCGGTGTCGCGCCCCACGCCACGATCGCGATCGGCGACGGCGCGAACGATCTTCAGATGATGGCGGCGGCCGGACTCGGCCTCGCGTTCAACGCCAAGCCCGCCGTCCGCGCGGCGGCCTCGCTCGTGGTGGGCCCGGTCGACCTGTCCCAGGTCATCCCGCTGCTTCCCTGATCGCACGTCCCTGGCTCCTGCGCCGGCGCCTCCGGGCCTGGCGCGCTGTCGGTGGCCCTGTCTAGCGTGGGGACATGGACATCTTCCTCGTTCCCGGCCTGTGGCTCGACGCCGGCTCATGGGCACCCGTGCTGGAGCCGCTGCGCGCGGCCGGCCACACCCCGCGGCCGCTGACCCTGCCCGGCGTCGGAGTGCCCGCCTCCGGTTCCGCCGACCTTCGCATGCACGACTGGATCGCGGCGGTCGTGGCCGCGATCGACGAGGCGCAGGGCGATGTGGTGCTCGTCGGTCACTCCGGCGGCGGCAACGTCATCTGGGGCGCGGTGGATGCGCGCCCCGACCGCGTGCGCCGCGCGGTGTTCGTCGACACGGTGCCCCCGCCGAACGGCAGCGGGATCAGCGAGTTCCCGGTGGTCGACGGGGTCATCCCGTTCCCCGGCTGGGACTTCTTCGATGCCGTCGACGTGGAGGACCTCGACGCGCCGACTCGAGCGGCGGCCGCCGCCACCGCGCAGAGCGTTCCCGCGCAGGTGCCGACGGATCCGATCGCCCTGACGGATCCGCGTCGCTACGACGTGCCGGCGACCCTGCTCATGGGTTCGCTCACGCAGCCCGAGCTCGAGGGATACCTCGAGCAGTGGGGCTCCTACGGCGACGAGTACCGCAGCATCCGCGATACCGAGGTCGTGCGGATCGGCTCCGGGCACTGGCCGCAGTACTCGGCCCCGGAGCGGCTCGCGGAACTGCTGGTCGCAGCCGTGCGCTGACGCAGTCGGTCAAGGCCGTGCGCCGGTGCACCTCTGCGCGACGGCGTGCTGTCGATCGCTGCGAGCCGAAGGATGGCCTGCGCTCAGTGCCCCATGCCGAGGCCGCCGTCGACCGGGATCACGGCGCCCGAGATGTACGCGGCGTCATCCGAAGCGATCCACGTGACCACGCCGGCGACCTCGTCCGCGGAGGCGAAGCGTCCTGCCGGGATGCTCGCCTTGTACTGCTTCTGGGTGTCCTCGGGGAGCTCGGCGGTCATGTCGGTCTCGATGAAACCGGGCGCGACGACGTTGGCGGTGATCCCGCGCGCCCCGAGCTCCCGGGTGAGGGAGCGGGCGAAGCCGACGAGAGCGCTCTTGGACGCGGCGTAGTTGATCTGCCCGGCGGAGCCGTAGAGGCCGACCACGCTGGAGATGAGGATCACCCTGCCGAAACGCGCCTTGAGCATCCCCTTCGATGCGCGCTTGACGACGCGGAAGGATCCGCCCAGGTTCGTCGACACCACGCTGTCGAAGTCGTCCTCGCTCATCCGGAGCAGCAGCGTGTCCTTCGTGATGCCGGCGTTCGCGACGACGATCTCGACAGGACCGAGCTTCTGCTCGACCTCCGTGAACGCCGCATCCACTGCGGCCGCGTCCGTGACGTCGGCCCGCACCGTGAGCGTCCCCTCGGGCCCTTCGCCGCTGCGCGCGGTGACGGCGACGCGGTAGCCGTCACGCACGAAGCGCTCGGCGATCGCGCGGCCGATGCCGCGATTTCCGCCGGTGACGAGGACGACGCGATCAGTGCTCATGCAGGGCTCCCAAGAAATCGAGGTGTACGGCTCGCAAGCCTATCGAGCCGATGTGGCGGCAGGAATTGACACGGCCCTGAGAGCACGGAAATCTTTGTGTTGACCCAGGAGGAACAGTCATGAGCAACGACAACGGCGGTATCCCGCCCCAGGGGCAGCAGCCCCCCGCATATCCGGGCGCCCCTGTGCCCCCGCAGCAGCCCGCCTACCCGTCCGCCGCGCCGGAGCCGCAGGCCCCGGTTCCGCCGGCCCCGGCGTATCCGGCTGCCGCACCGCAGCAGCCCGCCACACCGCAGCAGCCCGCCTACCCGGCCCCGGCCGCGCAGCAGCCCGCTGCGCCGGCCTATCCCGGTGCCGCTCCCGCCGCCCCCGGCTACCCGACGCCGTCGTACGCGCAGCCCTACGGCCAGCCCTACGCCGCGCCGCAGAAGTCGAACGGTCTCGCGATCGCCTCGATGATCTGCGGCATCGCGAGCGTGCTGTTCTGCTGGGTGTACCTCATCCTGCCGCTGGCCCTCGGCCTCGCGGCGGTCATCATGGGGCACATCTCGCTCAAGAAGATCAAGAACGATTCGACGCTCGGCGGCAAGCCGCTCGCGCTCACCGGCCTCATCACCGGCTACGTCGGAATCGCCCTCGGCGTCATCATCGGCGCCTTCCTGATCTTCGCGATCATCTACGCCGTCTCGGTGAGCAACAGCTACGGCTACTGAGCGCCCGTGAGGTCACGGCGGCGTAGGCTGGAGTCATCGTGAGAAGGACTCCAGACGCCGCTGTGACCTCCCTGCCGCGCGCACCGCGCGACGAGGCGAGGGACCGTGTGCGCCATTACGTCATCACGATGTCGATCCGCATGGTCTGCTTCATCCTGATGTTCGTCGTCCAGCCGATGGGCTGGTGGACCTGGGCGTTCGGCATCGCCGCCGCGGTCCTTCCGTACATCGCGGTCGTCTTCGCGAACGCCGGAGACGACTCCGTCCCGACCGGCGTCGAGTCGCCCCGCATCCAGATAGAGGCGGCCGATGATGCGCCCCCGCCTGCGCCGAGCGATCCCCCGGTGATCACGATCTCCGAGACCGCCGCGCACCCCGCCGAGCCGCGCTCGTGATCGCTCGCGAACCCGCCTTGAAGTGCTCACGTGCAGGTTGCCGCTCTGCGGCGACGCACCGCATCGTGTGGCGCAATCCGCGCATCCACGGGCCGGAGCGGGAGAAGATCTGGCTCGCGTGCGACGAGCACCTGCGCTTCCTGTACGACTACCTGCGCGCCCGGGAGTTCCCGGCCCGCATCGACGACGCCGTGGGCGAAGGCGAGGGCGAACCCGAATGATGCGTCAGCGCCTGCTCCGATGGAGCGCCTACCTCGCCGTCGCGATCGTGTTCGCAGTCGTGTGCGCCTATCTCTCGAACTGGCAGTTCTCCCGCAACGACGGCCGCCAGACCCAGCTCGAACTGGTGCAGCAGAACTACGATGCGAAGCCCGTCCCGCTCGGTCAGCTGCTCTCCCCCGGTGGGACGCTCGCGGAGAAGTCGCAGTGGCACCCCGTGTCGCTGAAGGGTCGGTACGAACCCTCCGGACAGCTGCTGGTGCGCAACCGTCCGCATGGCGGCACCAGCGCCTTCGAGGTGCTCGTGCCGTTCCGCACGGACGATGGGCGCGTCTTCATCGTCAACCGCGGCTGGGTCATCGCCGGGGACGGATCCGATGTGCCCACCTCGATCCCGGCGCCTCCCACGGGCGAGGCCACCGTCATCGCGAGGCTGCGCCCGGCGGAGCCGCTGCCGCCGTCCGGCCGCGGCGCCCCCGAGGGGCAAGTGCCCAGCATCAACCTCGCGCTGGTGGCGGACAAGATCGGTGGCGGGACCGCCGTCGACACCGGCGCCTATGGCGAGCTCGTGAGTGAGTCCCCGGCTCCTGCTACACGTCCGCACGCGTTCGAAGCCCCCTCGGACGATCCTGGGCCGTTCCTGTCCTACGCGGTCCAGTGGATCCTGTTCGCGATCATGGGCTTCATCTTCATCGGGTACGTGATCCGCACCGAGATCATCAAGCACCGCGATGAGGCGGCGGGACGCCCACCGCGCGAGCCCCGTCGCCGTCGCGACCGCGACATGGACGACGAGGACGCCCTGCTGGACGCCGTCCAGCACTGACCTCCCCGCCCCGCGCTGCCCGCTCACTCCCCCTACCTACCGCGAGACTCCATCTGGGCGACGAGACTGCGGCTTTCGCATGCAGTCTCGTCGCCCAGATGGAGTCTCGCGGATAAGAAGGCCGGAACGAGCTCGGCGCGGGTCAGGCGAGCTCGATGAGGTCCTGGTAGTCCTTGGACCAGATGTCCTCGACGCCGTCGGGCAGGATCAGCACGCGCTCCGGGTTGAGGGACTCCACCGCGCCGGGATCGTGCGAGACGAGGACGACCGCGCCCTCGTAGTGCGCGAGCGCGCCGAGGATCTCCTCGCGCGACGCGGGATCGAGGTTGTTCGTGGGCTCGTCGAGCAGCAGCATGTTCGCCGCCGAGACGACGAGCGTCGCGAGCGAGAGACGCGTCTTCTCGCCACCGGAGAGCACTCCGGCCGGCTTGTGCACGTCCTCCCCCGTGAACAGGAAGGATCCGAGGACCTTGCGCGCCTCGGTCTCGTTGAGATCGGGGGCGGAGGACATCATGTTCTCCAGCACAGAGCGCTTCACGTCCAGGTTCTCGTGCTCCTGCGCGTAGTAGCCCACCTTGAGGCCGTGACCCGGCTCGAGCTGCCCCGTGTCGGGCTGGTCGACACCCGCCAGGATCCGCAGGAGCGTGGTCTTGCCGGCACCGTTCAGACCCAGCACCACGACCTTGGAACCGCGGTCGATCGCGAGGTCCACGTCGGTGAAGATCTCCAGCGAGCCGTAGGACTTCGACAGGCCAGATGCCATGAGCGGCGTCTTGCCGCAGGGCGCGGGCTTCGGGAAGCGCAGCTTGGCGACCCGGTCGACCTGGCGCACCTCCTCGAGACCCGAGAGCAGCTTCTCCGCGCGCGCCACCATCTGGTGCGCGGCGGCGGCCTTGCTGGCCTTGGCGCCGAATCGGGCGGCCTGCTGCTGCAGCGACGTCGCCTTCTTCTCGGCGTTGGCGCGCTCCTTCTTGCGGCGCTCCTCGTCGGCCACGCGCTGGCGGAGGTAGTTCTTCCAGTTCATGTTGTAGATGTCGATCATCTGCCGGTTCGCGTCCAGGTAGAACACCCGGTTCACGGTCTCGCCGACGAGCTCGACATCGTGGCTGATCACGATCAGCCCGCCCCTGTATCCCTTGAGGAACTCGCGCAGCCACACGACGCTGTCCGCGTCGAGGTGGTTCGTGGGCTCGTCGAGGATCATCGTCTCGGCGTCGGAGAAGAGGATGCGCGCGAGCTCGATGCGACGGCGCTGTCCGCCGGAGAGCGTCTTGAGCTGCTGGTCGAGGATGCGGTCCGGCAGCGACAGGTTGTGGGCGATCGACGCCGCCTCCGCCTCCGCTGCGTATCCGCCCATCGCCTCGAAGCGCTCGGTGAGGTTGCCGAACTGGCGCATGGCCTTCTCCGCGACCGCGGGATCGTCGGAGCCCATGAGCTCGGACGCCTCACGGATCCGCAGGGTCAGGGATCCGAGTCCGCGGGCGTCCAGGATCCGAGTGCGGGCCAGCATCTCGGGGTCACCGGTGCGCGGGTCCTGCGGCAGGTAGCCGAGCTCCCCGCTGCGATCGACCTTGCCGTTGGCGGAGATCAGATCCCCAGCCAGCACCTTGGTCAGCGTGGTCTTGCCGGCGCCGTTGCGGCCGACGAGGCCGATCTTGTCGCCGTCGGCGACGCGGAAGGACACGTTCTCCATGAGGAGGCGCGCTCCCACGCGGATCTCGAGGTCGTGCACGGCGAGCACAGCGGACGTCCGTTCTTCAGAAGGGGGTGGGCGGCCGGATGGCCAGCCTCCCAGTATAGGACGCACGGCTGAACCGGATCTGCGCGCCAGGACGAGCGAGCGCGTCGACCGCGTCGCCCTCTACGGCGTCAGCCCAGCCCGCGCGCGGCGAGGGCCTCCCCCACGGCGTCCGCATGCCGCAGCGTGCGGACCAGCAGCGGCACCGCCATGCGCGGCCCCAGGCGCACGCCCCTCGCCTCCTGGGCCTCTCGCACAGCGTTCACGAAGCTGCCCACGACGGGAACCATCGTGATGGTCAGCGACAGGATCAGCGCGACGGCATCCGCATTCACGCCGAGTGGCCGCAGCGGGCGCAGCATCCTCCCGATCGCCGCCATGAGCGCGCTCATCGAGGTTGACCGGGTGACGAGTTCCGCGAGCAGCAGCAGGACGACGACCCGGCCCGTGTTCACGATCGCCGCCGGCACGCTCACGAAGATCACCAGCGCGACGCCGAGCAGGAGGATGAGCCAGCGCAGCCGCCACCAGGCCTGCCCGAGCGCGCGGACGTCGAACCCGGCGAGCAGGAACAGTACGCTGACGGTCAGGACCGCGCCGACGATCGGCAGGACGGCGCCGGGGGTCGCAGGCACGAACGAGAGGCCGAGCGCGATCGCGGCGAGCAGCGCGAGCTTCACTCCCGCGGGTGTCCGGTGCAGGAACCCGGATCCGGGACGGTAGAGCGAGATCATCGGCGGATACTCACGCGCAGGCCTGCAGGTACGCCGCGATCACGTCGTCCGGAGCGCCCTGGGCGAGGACGCGTCCCTCCTCGACGAGCACCGCCTCGTCGCAGCGCCGGGCGAGCTCGAGGTCGTGCGTCACCAGCACGAGCGGCACGTCGAGCTCGTCCAGCAGCGCATCCCCGATGCGGCGGCTGTTGCGCAGATCGAGGCGCGTGGTCGGCTCATCGGCCACCACGAGCCGCGGGCGGCCGATGAGCACCGAGGCCAGCGCGAGCAATTGCTTCTGGCCCCCTGACAGTTCGGACGCCGGGGCGTCCCGGAAGGCGCCGAGGCCGCACAGCGCCAGGGCTTCGTCCACGCGCACCGCGCGCTCGTCGGCGGGGACGCCGCGCAGCGACAGTGCCAGATCCTCGGCGGGCGTCGGCATCAGGATCTGGGCCTCCGGATCCGCGAACACGAAACCGACCCGGCGTCGGATCTCGCGCACGTCCCGCGCCGGGTCGAGTCCGCTGACGCTCACTGTTCCGGCTGTCGCGACGTGCAGCCCGTTCAGCAGCCGGGCCAGACTCGACTTCCCGGATCCGTTCGCGCCGATCACGGCTGTCCGGCGCGCCGTCAGCCGCATCGACACGTCGTCGAGGATCGTGCGCTCGTCGACGCGCATTGAGACGGCGCGCAGCTCGATGTCAGGCGACACGCGCGGCCGTCTGCCGGAACGCCCGCGGGTAGGCGCGCTGCAGCGCGACGCACAGCACCGTGGCGAGGGCCGCCTTGAGGAGGTCGCCCGGGAGGAACATGAGACTCGACAGAGCCGTCGGGCCGAGCGGCACCCCGGTGACCAGCGCCTGCACGGGGATCCCGAACAGGTACACGACCCCGATGCCGCCGAGCACCGCGGCGAGACCCGCGCGCCACCAGGTGACGCGCCGGGACCCCAGGATCAGGCCGATCACGACGACGCCAGCGACCCACCCCAGAAGGTAGCCTGCGCTCGGACCGACGAAGACACCCAGCCCGCCGCGTCCGCCGGCCAGCACGGGGAGGCCCACCGCAGCGAGGGCGAGCACGACCAGCACGGAGAGCGGCGCGAGCTGCGGGCCGAGGATGAGTCCTGCGAGCATCACGCCGAGGGTCTGCGCCGTGATCGGCACTCCCCCGGGCAGGGGGACGATCACGAGCCCCAGGGCGATGATGAGCGCCGCGAACACGGCGATGCGGGCGGCGTCTGCGCCCCACGGGCGGGAGGTCGAGGTCATGGGATCCCCTTCGGATCTGGGACGGAGCGGCGGCGCGGGTCTGGCCGCCCGTCTCCTGAACAGTGTTCACCTGAACGGCGTTCAGTATACTCATGCCCATGACCCCCGCACGCACCGGACGCCACGACCGCGAACACATCGTCGGTATCGCGCTCGACCTGCTCGATCGCTACGGCCTGCCAGACCTCACCATGCGACGGCTGGCGACGGAGTTGGAGGTGCAGCCCAGCGCCCTGTACTGGCACTTCGACAGCAAGCAGGATCTGCTCGCGGCCGTGTCGGACCGCATCCTCGCGCGCATCCCCGCTGCGGAGCCGGGCGCCGATCTCCTCGTCGCGGCGCATGCGGTGCGAGACGCCCTGCTCTCGTACCGCGACGGCGCGGAGGTCGTGCTGAGCTCCGCCGCCCTCCGCCCCGGCCGGTCCCGCGCGGAAGACGCCCTCCGCGCGGCATTGCCGACCGCGCTCCCCGACGCCGGCCTCGCGGCGACGGCGGTGCTGCAGTTCATCCTCGGCCACACCACGCTCGTGCAGCAGCGCATGCACGGCGAGAGCCATGGCGCGGCGAACTCCGCCGTCGACCCGGCCGGCGGTGAGGACGCGGCCGTGTTCGAGGCGGGGATCGCGCTGCTCAGCCGCGGCGCGGGTCTGACACCGACGCTGCGCTGACGGTGTCCGCGTCGATCGCGCCGGGGCCGTCGCCGATCCGCAGTCCGGGGATCGTCGCGACCAGCAGGACCGCCGCCGCCAACGCGAACACGACGGGGAAGCCCGACCCGGTGAACGGAAGGCTCACGAACAGCAGCCCGGCGACCGCGATCGTGACGGCCGAGCCCGTCGCATCCGAGATCGAGAGCGCCGACGAGTTGAACCCCTCGTCGGCCGGTGTCGAGTACGCGAGCGTGAGCACCGTGAGACGCGGGTAGAGCAGTCCCATCGCGCCGCCTGCGATCCCCCACAGCACGACGACGACCCAGGGCAGCGCATGAGTCGCCGCGACCACGGCGAGGCCCAGGAAGGCGATGAGGAGGAGCACCGCGCTGATCACGACCATCCGGCGGCTCCCCAGCCGCTCGCCGTACCGGCCCTGCACCGCGGAAGCGCCCGACCACGCGAGGGCTGCCGCGGTGAGAGCGAGACCGGCGATCGTCGGGCTGAAGTCGAAGCGCTCCATGAGCATCTTCGGCACGTAGGCCTCGGCGGCGAAGAACGCGCCCGCGACGAGGCCGCGCATCAGTACGACGCTCGGGAGCCGCGGCGCCGCGCGCAGCGATCCCGCCGGCAGCAGCGGCTTGATGGCGAACGCGATGACCGCGATCGAGACGAGGGCGAGCGGCCAGCCGATCGCCGGAGCGGCGTCCGCCGCGAACCCGACGGCGACGGCGGCGATCGCCACGACGACGGCGAGGAGGATCCGCAGGCCGATCCGTCCGCCGTCCGCTACGGCGGCCTCATCCTCCGAGGAGGCGTCGGGATGCGCGTTCAGATCCACCGCGCGCAGCCGCACGATGACGAGGATGAACGCGATCACCGTCAGCACGGCGACCCCGAGGAACGTCCACCGCCAGTGCAGGTACTGCGCGACCGCACCCGCGAGGAATGGGCCGATCATCGAGGGCACCACCCAGGCCGCGGCGAAGGCGGCGAAGATCCGGCCGTGCAGCTGCGGCGGGTACACGCGGGCGACGACGACGTACAGGGCGACGGTCTGACCGCCCGCGCCGAGCCCCTGAATGAGCCGGCCGAGGATCACGACGTACATGTCGGTCGCGACGCCCGCGATCAGCAGGCCGGCGATGAACAGCACGACTGCGGTGTAGAGCGGCGCTCTCGGGCCCGAGCGGTCGCTCCACGCCCCGGCGACGACCATGCCGATCACGCCCGTGGCCAGCGTCCCCGCGAAGGCCACCGCGTACAGCGCTTCGCCGTGCAGGTCCGACGCGACGAGCGGCATGACGGTCGTGACCGCGAGAGCCTCGATCGCGGCGAGGAAGATCAGGACCACGGATCCGACCGTGATGCCGAGGCGATGCCGATCCCAGATCGTGGCGACGGGCGCGCCGGCGCTCACCGCTGCACCAGCGCCGCGATCCGCAGCACGGCCTCGGTCAGCACTTCCGGCGCACAGCCGAGATTGATGCGCACGTGCCCGTTGCCCTCTGCGCCGAACGTCGGGCCGCGGTTGAGTGCCACCCTGGCCTCGCGCAGGATGCGCCCCGCGGGGTCGTCGCCCCAGCCGAGGTCGCCCAGGTCGACCCAGGCGAGATAGCCCGCATCGGGCAGGCGATAGCGCGCTTCCGGGATGTGCTCGGCGAGCAAGCGGCCGAGAAGGCGCCTGTTCTCATCGAGCGCGACGAGAAGAGCGTCCAGCCAGGAGTCGCTTGCAGGATCCCACGCGGCCACGGCCGCCAAAGCGCCGAAGAGCCCCGTGCGCCATTCCACCTCGGGCGGCAGCGCGCGCACCACGGCGGCGGTCTGCTCGCTCGCCGTCACCATGACCGCGCATTTGAGCCCGGCGAGGTTGTACGCCTTGCTCGCGCTCGTGACCGTGTAGCCGACCTCCTCCGCGAGCGGCGATGCGGCGAGGAACGGCGTGTAGTCGACGCCGGGCTGCACGAGGGGTGCGTGGATCTCGTCGCTCACGACGACGGCCCCGTGCGCGGCCGCGAGCTCGGCGAGCCGCGCGAGCACCGCGCGGCTGTGCACCGTGCCGGTCGGGTTGTGCGGGTTGCACAGCAGCACGGCGCGCGCGCCGCCCGCGAGTGCTCGCTCGATCCCGTCGAGATCGAGCACCCAGGACCCGTCGACGTCGAGGAGCGGCACCCGCTCCACCACGCCCCCGGCCTCCTCGACGCAGTCGAAGAAGGGCGGATAGACCGGCGGCGCCACGATCACGCGATCACCCGGCGTGAGGACCGCACGAAGGATCTCGACCACGCCCATCATCACGTCGCAGGTGGACCGGACGCGGGCGGGCTGCACGCTCCAGTCGAACCGGCGCTGAGCGAAGGCGACGAAGGCGTCCCGCAGCCCGGGGTCCGGCGGGGTGTACCCGGTGTCGCCGAGGTCGACCGCCTCATGCAGGCGCGCAGTGATCGCATCCGCCAGCGGGAAGTCCATCTCCGCCACGAACAACGGCAGCACGTCGTCCGGATACGAGCGCCATTTGGTGCTGGTACGACGGCGGAGCTGATCGAGCGGCAGCGCCTCGAGGGCTGCGGTGCGGGCGGCGATGGTCACCGTTCGAGCCTATCGAGGCGCAGACGACGAAGGGCCCGACGCCGTCATACGGCGTCAGACCCTTCGGGCGTTGCGTGTCAAATCGCGAAGCCGAGCGCGCGCATCTGGTCGCGACCGTCGTCGGTGATCCGCTCGGGACCCCACGGCGGCATCCACACCCAGTTGATGCGGAAGCGGTCGACGACATCGTCCAGCGCCTGGCCGGTCTGCTCCTCGAGCACATCGGTCAGCGGGCACCCAGCGCTCGTGAGCGTCATGTGGATGACGAGGGCGTCGTTCTCCTCGTCCCAGGAGAGGTCGTAGATGAGGCCGAGGTCGACGACGTTGATCCCGAGTTCCGGGTCCACCACGTCCTTGAGCGCCTCGGTGACCTCGTCGTACTTCTCTCCGGTCAGCGTTGCCGTCATGCCTTCAGCCTACGCTTCGATGGGAGCGGCGGGGTCGAGGAAGCGGTCGTAGCCCTCGTCCTCGAGACGGTCGGCGAGCTCCGCGCCACCCTCTTCCACGATCTTGCCCGCGACGACGACGTGCACGTAGTCGGGGCGGATGTAGCGCAGGATGCGCGTGTAGTGCGTGATCAGCAGCACGCCGAGGTTCGTGTGCTCCTTGGCGCGGTTGACACCCTCGGAGACGATCTTCAGCGCGTCGACGTCGAGGCCGGAGTCGGTCTCGTCGAGCACGGCGATCTTCGGCTTGAGCACCTCGAGCTGCAGGATCTCGTGACGCTTCTTCTCGCCGCCCGAGAAGCCCTCGTTGACGTTGCGCTGCGCGAACTTCGGGTCCATGCGCAGGTTCGCCATGGACTCCTTCACGTCCTTGGTCCACTGGCGGATCGAGGGCGCCTCGCCGTCCAGCGCCGTCTTCGCGGTGCGCAGGAAGTTGGTGACGGTGACGCCGGGGATCTCGACCGGGTACTGCATCGCGAGGAAGAGACCCGCGCGGGCGCGCTCGTCGACGCTCATCGCAAGGACGTCCTCGCCGTCGAGGGTGATCGATCCACCCGTGACGGTGTACTTCGGGTGGCCGGCGATCGTGTACGCCAGGGTCGACTTGCCGGACCCGTTCGGGCCCATGATCGCGTGGGTCTCCCCCGTGCGCATGGTGAGGGTGATGCCGTTGAGGATCGGCGTGGTGCCCGCCTCGGTCTCGACGGTGACGTGCAGGTCCTTGATCTCCAGGACAGTCATGGATGGTTCCTTCGTATTCGTGAAGCTTCGTGTGCGGGCGTCGGGCTCAGAGGCCGCTGACGTCCTTCGTGACGGTGGGGTCGATCATGAGGTCGTCTCCGACGATCTCCGTGACGTACACCGGGACCGGCTCATAGGCCGGGAGGTTCAGAGGCTTGCCCGAGCACAGCGAGAACGCCGAGCCGTGCGCCCAGCACTCCAGCGTCGTGCCCTCGACGAACCCTTCCGACAGCGAGATGTCGCCGTGCGTGCAGGTGTCGCCGATCGCGTGGATCTCGCCCTCGGAGTCGAGCACGACCGCGATCGGCACACCGTCCAGCTCGACGCGCAGCGGAGTGTCCTCCTGCAGGTCGCTCACGGCGCAGGCCCGCTGAGCGGTCACGCGTTCACCGCCTGCAGCTCGAGCTCGATCGCGGCGAGCAGCTCCTTCTCGAGGGAGGGCACGCCGAGACGCTGCACGATGTCACTGAGGAAGCCGAGCACGACGAGGCGGCGGGCCTCCTCCTCGGTGATCCCCCGCGCCTGCAGGTAGAAGAGCTGCTCGTCGTCGAAACGTCCGGTGGCACTCGCGTGACCCGCGCCGAGGATGTCGCCGGTCTCGATCTCGAGATTCGGGATCGAGTCGGCGCGTGCACCCTCGGTGAGCACCAGGTTGCGGTTCGCCTCGTACGAGTCGGTGCCGGTGGCGTCCGGGCCGATCAGCACGTCGCCGATCCACACGCTGTGCGCGTTCTGGCCCTGCAGGGCGCCCTTGTACAGGACGTCGCCGACCGTGTGCGGACCCTTGTGGTGCAGGTACACCTGGCTCTCCAGGTGCTGGCCCGCATCCGCGTAGGACAGTCCGTACAGGCGGGCCTCGGATCCGGCGCCGGCGAGCTCGACGTTGGGGTTCACGCGCACGACACCGCCGCCGAAGCTCACGACGAAGTGCGTGAGCGAGGCGTCGCGGTCGACGCGGGCCTGGTGCGACGACGCGTGGACCGCGTCATCGGCCCAGCGCTGCACGCTGACCACGGTGAGGCGTGAGCCGTCGCGGGCGATGACCTCGACGTTCTGCGCATACTGGGCGGCGCCGTGGTGGTCGAGCACGACCGTGGCACGGGAGTTCGGCATCGCCTCGATGAGGATCTGGCCGAACGCGCGCTTGCCCGCGTCCGTGCCGTCGATGCGGAGCACGATCGGCGCGTCGATCTCGTCGTCCTGCGGGATGCGCACGTGCAGGCCGCGGCGGGCGTGCTTCCACGCGAGCGCGCTGGGCAGATCCTCCGGGCGGAAGAACTCGCCGTACGCGTCGGCCTCGTCGGGGACGAGGAAGGCCTCGACGTCGTCGAGGTCGATCGACACGGCGAAGTCATCGCCGGGCTCGTCGGTCATCAGACCGGCGAGCTGCGCGACGGGCGTGTGCTTCCAGTTGACCTCGCGACCCGTGGGTGCGCCGAAGTCGGCCGGGTCGTACGAGTGCGGGCGCTCCGAACGGGTCTGCACCGGAACGGTCTTCTCCGCAGCCACGAGCTGGGCCGCGGGGTCGATGTGGGCGTGCGTGTCCTGCGCCTCCGCGGGCGCGGCAGTGGGGGCCGTCATCTCAGCCGACCGATCCTTCCATGCCCATCTCGATGAGCTTGTTCAGTTCCATCGCGTACTCCATGGGCAGCTCGCGTGCGATCGGCTCGATGAAGCCGCGCACGATCATCGCCATCGCCTCGTCCTCGGGCATGCCACGGGACTGGAGGTAGAAGAGCTGCTCCTCGCTGACCTTCGAGACCGTCGCCTCGTGGCCGAGCTGCACGTCGTCGACGCGGATGTCGATCGCGGGGTAGGTGTCGCTGCGGGACTTGGTGTCCACGAGCAGCGCGTCGCAGCGCACGGTGTTGGCGGAGTGGTGCGCGTTCGCGTCCACCCTGACCTCGCCGCGGTAGCCGGCGCGGCCGCCGCCGCGGGCGATCGACTTCGAGACGATCGACGACTGCGTGTACGGCGCCATGTGGATCATCTTCGCGCCCGCGTCCTGGTGCTGCCCGGGGCCGGCGAAGGCCACGGAGAGGGTCTCGCCCTTCGCGTGCTCGCCCATCAGGTAGATCGACGGGTACTTCATCGTCACCTTGGAGCCGATGTTGCCGTCGACCCACTCCATGGTCGCGCCCTCGTGCGCGACCGCGCGCTTGGTGACCAGGTTGTAGACGTTGTTCGACCAGTTCTGGATCGTCGTGTAGCGCACGCGGGCGTTCTTCTTCACGATGATCTCGACGACGGCCGAGTGCAGCGAATCGCTCTTGTAGATCGGCGCGGTGCAGCCCTCGATGTAGTGGACGTAGCTGTCCTCGTCCGCGATGATCAGCGTGCGCTCGAACTGACCCATGTTCTCGGTGTTGATCCGGAAGTAGGCCTGCAGCGGGATCTCCACGTGGACGCCCTTGGGGACGTAGACGAAGGATCCGCCGGACCACACGGCGGTGTTCAGCGCGGCGAACTTGTTGTCGCCGGCCGGGATCACCGTGCCGAAGTACTCCTCGAAGAACTCGGGGTGCTCGCGCAGCGCGGTGTCGGTGTCCATGAAGATGACGCCCTGCGCCTCCAGATCCTCCCGGATCTGGTGGTAGACGACCTCGGACTCGTACTGCGCGGCGACGCCGGCGACCAGGCGCTGGCGCTCGGCCTCGGGGATGCCGAGGCGTTCGTAGGTCTCGCGGATGTCTTCCGGGAGGTCTTCCCAGCTCTGCGCCTGCTTCTCGGTGGAGCGCACGAAGTACTTGATGTTGTCGAAGTCGATCTCGCTGAGGTCGGCGCCCCAGGTCGGCATCGGCTTGCGGCCGAAGAGCTGGAGGCCCTTCAGACGGGTCTTCAGCATCCATTCCGGTTCGCTCTTGAGCGCCGAGATGCCTCGCACCACGTCTTCGGAAAGACCGCGTCGTGCGGTCGCGCCGGCGGCATCCGTGTCGTGCCAGCCGAACTCGTACACCCCCAGACCATCCAGCTCCGGGCGGTCGATCAGCACATCCGACATCACACTCTCCTCTTGGGCCGTAACGGTTCATCCGCCCCGGCACACCGCCGATCCTGTCGAGTCTGCAGGGAACGGGTGCCGCTTCTGGGCCCTCATCATGGACGCAAAGCATTCGCGCCTAAACTGTGTTGTCGATGGCATCGCCATGCGCGTTCCGCGCTCCTGCGACCATCGCCAACACCTGAGATTCTACAGGTTCCCTCCGACATCCGGGCCGCAGTGCGCCCGCCGGAAGGGTTCCGGAGGAGCTATGCCCGAGATCGCACCCCAGCCCGCCCCCCGCACCCGCTCCGGATTCCTGGGCCGGGTCCATGATTGGCTCCCGGATCGCGTGGACCTCCGCGTGCGCATCGCGGCCTGGATCTCGCTCATCCTCGAGATCGCCATCGTCGGCACCGGAGGCGCTGTCCGCCTCACCGATTCGGGCCTCGGCTGCGAGTGGCCGCTGTGCACGCCGGACTCGCTGTTCCCCACCGCCGCGCAGAGCTACCACTCGCTCATCGAGTTCGGGAACCGCGGACTCAGCTTCTTCGTGGGGCTCGCCGCGATCGCGGTGATCGTGCTCGTGTCACGCATGAGGGCCGAGCGCCGCGACCTGTGGATCATGTCCTGGATCATCTTCGCGGGCGTTCTCGTGCAGGCCGTGGTCGGCGGGATCCTGGTGATCTTCCAGCTGCACCCGAACATGGTCGCCTTCCACTACCTGGTCTCGCTCGTCCTCGTCGCTGTGGCGGCCGCCTTCGTGGTGCGGATGGGGCAGCCCGGGGGCGCACGAGAGCGCGCCGTGCCCAAGGGCGTCGCGATCCTGGTGCACATCACCTCCTTCGTCCTCGCGCTGACCGTGATCTTCGGCGTGCTCACCACCGGTGCCGGTCCGCACTCCGGCGACCCTGCGGTGACGCTGCGCAACGGCTTCGACGCGACGATCCTCGAGCACGTGCACTCCTGGCCCGCCTACGCGCTGTTCGCCCTCACCCTGACGCTGCTCGTGATCGCGCTGGCGAACTCGCTCACGGCGATCCGCAACGCCGTGATCGCGGTGCTCGCGATCGAGCTGGTGCAGATCGCCGTCGGCCTCTATCAGGCCCGCAACGCCCTGCCCCCGCTCGCCGTCGGCGTGCACATGGTCCTCGCCGCGATCCTCGTCGCCGCGTGCACGGCCCTCGTGCTGCAGCTGAAGCGCCCTGTGGCGAAGACCTGGCCCTCGGCCGCCGGCACCGAGGGGGCCGGAGCCACCGGCACGGCCTCCGCGACCACGCGCGGCTGAACCGCGCTCAGCCACCCGCCCGTTCCGCGCCGGGGCTGCCGTCCTACGCCCAGGCGGCGCCCAGCGCGAACAGCGTGGCGACCCCGTAGCGGTCCATCGCGGCCGCGATCCTGCGCCGTCCGGTGCGCGGCGTGATGCCGAGCGAGCGCGACGCCGCGTCCAGAGTCATCCCGCGACGCATGCGCTGCAGCAATTGGCCGTAGCCACCCGGATCCTTCTCGACCGGACTGGCCTGCTGCCACAGTTCGGCGAAGTAGACCTTCGCGATCCCGGCGATCACCGGACTCGCGACGGCCAGGACGCTCTGCGGCGCCTTGTCCCCCCACACCAGCGGCACGCCCGTGACATCGAGATCGTCCACCCAGAACCAGCTCGGCGGATCCGCCAGCATGCGGAACTCGACCCCGGAGTCTCCGAAGCCGCGAACCATGGCGGCCAGCTGCTCGTCGAGCGGCATCGCGGGGATGATCGCCTGCACCGACGAGTACGTGGACATCGCCTGCGCGAACGACCTGCTGCGCTCCGGGCTGCTCGCACGGTACCGGTCGAGGTCTGTGAGCACGGCACGAACCCTGCCGCCGGAGCCCACGCGCGAGGCCTGCACGGCGAACCACAGGTCCTCTGCGGCATGCGGTCCGTGCGCGCTCTGCAGCGAGAGCCGGTCCTGAGCCACCGCCTCGCCGAAGTTCCACGACGAAGTGCGGCGCGCGACCGCGTCCACGATCGCGGTGAGCCGAGCGCTGCGCGCCTGCGCCTCCGCGCGTTCCGATTGCAGCATCCGCTCGATCGCGATCGCGGCGGCGTGCACGGGCGGATTGAGCAGGATCACCCCATCCCGCAGGGACAGACTGCCGTCGTCCGCGAGGCGCTCCAGACTCGCGTGCGCGGCATCCGGCCCGAGGCCGGAACGCGCGACGACGGCGTCCACGTCGAGGAGCCGTTCGCGCAGCAGCAGATCCAGAAGTTCGTCGTCGGTCATGATCGTGTCCTCTTGCGGACAGCGCACGAACCGGACCTTGCGCCGTCCTGATCAGGTCGGTTGGAATGTGATCCGGACGCTATCAGGGTGTTCTGGATCAGGGACGGATCCGCACCCGGCGTGCTGGGGACGCCGGTCCCGGTGCCTGGGCGCCGGGACCTCTCCCCCGGCGGGACCGCACGCGGCAACGCGCTCGACGGGATCCCCCAAGGCAGCGGCCGACGCATACCTGCCTCATAGGCGACGCAGATCGGACACACGAGTTCGCCCGTGAGGCTGGGTCCATGACACGCGTACTGAACCGAAGCATCCCGTTCTGGATCCTCCTCGCCGCCTCGATCGCCCTCGTCGTCGCAGGCCTCCTCACGGTCCTCGACCATCTCGGCACCATGACCGCCACGCTCAAGGACGGCAGCGCGACAGGGCTCGAGGTCTACGGCGGACAGTCCTGGATCGTGCTCGGAGCCGCCCTGCTCGGCGCGGGAGCGCTCGGCGTGCTGCTCACGCTCGCTCTGGCGGTCGTCTCTTCGCTGCTCGGCGCCGCCACCGCGAAGCCCGTCGAGATCGCGCCCCTGGTCTTCGACGACCTCGATCAGGATGTCGATCGCGAAGAAGCCCCCGACGCGCCTGCCGCACCGCAGGAGATCGCGCAGGAGCAGCAGCAGAACAGCGCCGCCGCCGAGGCCGACGAGACGTCGGCCGAGGAGACTCAGAACGGAAGCAGCGGGTCGACCGCGACGGCCACGAAGATCAACGTCAAGTAGGTGATGGAGGCGTGGAAGACGCGCATCGGCTTGGCCGATGCGCCCTTCACCGCCTGCGAGTACAGCCGGTGCGACTCGTACACGAACCAGCCGCCGAAGACCAGCGCGGAGACCGTGTAGACCAGGCCCATGCCGGCGACGGGGATCAGCAGCAGCGAGCACGCGAGCGTCGCCCACGCGTACAGGATGACCTGCAGGCCGACCTGCGATGCGGACCGCGTGACGCCGAGCATGGGCACGTCGACGTCGTCGTAGTCGTCCTTGTACTTCATCGACAGCGGCCAGTAGTGCGCGGGAGTCCAGAGGAACACCAGCACGAACAGCACGAAGGCCGGCCAGTCCAGCGAGCCGGTGACGGCCGCCCAGCCGATCAGCACCGGGAAGCATCCTGCGATGCCGCCCCAGATGATGTTCTGCTCGGTGCGACGCTTCAGGACCAGCGTGTAGATCACCACGTAGAAGAAGATCGCGGCGGCCGACAGCACGGCGGCGACCCAGTTCGTGGTCAGCCACAGCCAGACGGTCGAGAGCGCCGCGAGCACCCAGGAGAAGATCAGCGCGCCACGAGGCGACACCTCGCCGGTCACGAGCGGACGCTTCTCCGTGCGGTGCATGTGCGCATCGATGTCGCGGTCGATGTACATGTTGAACGACGCCGCGGATCCGGCGCTCATCGAGCCGCCGATCACGGTCGCGGCGACCAGCCAGAGATTCGGCAGACCGTGCTGCGCGAGGAACATCACAGGCACGGTGGAGACGAGCAGGAGCTCGAGCACACGCGGCTTGGTCAGTTCGATATAGGCCTTGACGGTCCGCTTCAGAGAACGCTCGGCGGCGACGGACTCGATGGTGGTCGCGATGCTGACCGCCTCCTTCATGCGCACACGGGAACGCTTTCATCCTATGCCACGGCGGAGTCCGGCCCGTCCTCTCCGGCCCCGCCGAACACCGCGGCAGGCGGCCGCGCGCAACATAGGGTCCCGACCGGCCACGCAGCCATGTGACCGCACTATGCTGAAATCACTCGCGCGCCCGTCAACGTGCCACGCCTCCGTGAAGTAGCGGTAGCGCGCAACTGCCGGGCGCACTCACTGTCTTGGAAAGGGCTCTGGAGTGTCGGAACTGCTGTGGGATGAGATCGATCGACGCGCGGTGGACACCGCCCGGATTCTGGCGGCGGACGCCGTCCAGAAGGTCGGAAACGGCCATCCCGGAACCGCCATGAGCCTGGCCCCGGTGGCCTATCTGCTCTACCAGCGCGTCATGCGCCACGATCCGGCGGACACCCACTGGATCGGTCGCGACCGCTTCATCCTCTCCGTGGGACACTCCTCCCTCACGCAGTACGTCCAGCTCTACCTCGGCGGCTTCGGCCTCGAGCTGACGGATCTGGAGTCGCTCCGCACGTGGGGCTCGCTCACCCCGGGGCACCCCGAGTACGGGCACACCAAGGGCGTCGAGATCACGACGGGCCCCCTCGGCCAGGGCCTCGCCTCCGCGGTGGGCTTCGCGTACGCCTCCCGCTACGAGCGCGGCCTGTTCGACCCGGACGCCGCCGCGGGCACGAGCCCGTTCGACCACTACGTCTACGTGATCGCGGGCGACGGAGATCTGCAGGAGGGCGTGACGAGCGAGGCATCCTCGCTCGCCGGGCACCAGCAGCTCGGAAACCTCATCGCGATCTACGACTCGAACCGGATCTCGATCGAGGGCGACACGAACGTGGCCTTCACCGAAGAGGTGCGCGAGCGCTACGAGTCCTACGGCTGGCAGGTGCAGCACGTCGACTGGGTGCGCACCGGCACCTACGTCGAGGACGTCAAGGAGCTGTTCGACGCGATCGAGCAGGCGAAGGCCGAGACCTCCAAGCCGTCCCTGATCATCCTGAACACCATCATCGGCTGGCCGGCGCCCAACAAGAAGGGCACCGAGTCGGTGCACGGCAACGCGCTCGGCGCGGACGAGGTCGCCGAGACCAAGGTCGTCCTGGGCTTCGACCCCGAGCAGTCCTTCGTCGTCGAGGACGCCGTGATCGAGCACACCCGCGAGCTCGGCGCGCGCTCGGCCGAGAACCGTGCCGCGTGGCAGCAGGGCTTCGACGCCTGGGCGACGGCCCACCCGGAGCGCAAGGCTCTCCTCGAGCGCCTCGAGGCGCATGAGCTCCCCGAGGGCATCGAGGACGTGCTCCCGGTGTTCGAGGCCGGCACGGAGCTCGCGACCCGCGCGGCCTCCGGCAAGGTCATCAACGCCCTCGCCCCCGAACTCCCCGAGCTGTGGGGCGGATCAGCCGACCTGGCAGGATCCAACAACACCACGATCGCGGCGGCGAAGTCCTTCATCCCGGCGACCTGGTCCACGCACGACTGGGACGGCAGCCCGTACGGCCGCGTGCTGCACTTCGGCATCCGCGAGCACGCGATGGGCTCGATCCTGAACGGCATCGTCCTGCACGGCCCGACCCGGCCGTTCGGCGGCACCTTCCTGATCTTCAGCGACTACATGCGCCCTGCCGTGCGCCTCGCCGCCCTCATGAACGTGCCGAGCGTGTTCGTGTGGACGCACGACTCCGTCGCGCTCGGCGAGGACGGCCCCACGCACCAGCCGGTCGAGCAGCTCGCCTCGCTGCGCGCGATCCCCAACCTCGCGATCGTCCGCCCCGCGGACGGCAACGAGACCGCCGCCGCGTGGCTGGAGATCCTGCGCCGTCACGGCGGACCCACCGGGATCGCGCTGACCCGCCAGAACGTGCCGAACTTCGCGCGCGGTACGGGCGAGGCGTCGGGCGACACGTTCGCCGCCGCGTCGAACACGGTCAAGGGCGCCTACGTCCTGGCCGAGGCTCCGAACGGCACGCCCGACGTGATCCTCATCGGCACCGGCTCCGAGGTCCAGCTCGCGGTCGCCGCCCGCGAGACGCTGGCCTCCGAGGGCGTCAACGCCCGCGTGGTGTCCGCGCCGTCGCTCGAGTGGTTCGCCGAGCAGGACGAGGCCTACCGCGAGTCGGTGCTGCCGTCCGGCGTCAAGGCCCGCGTCTCGGTCGAGGCCGGATCCACCCTGAGCTGGCACGCCATCGTCGGCTCGACCGGACGCTCGGTCGGCATCGATCACTTCGGTGCGTCGGCCGACTACAAGACGCTGTTCCAGAAGTTCGGCATCACCGCGGAGGCCGTCGTCACCGCGGCCCACGAGACCATCGCCGCGAACGCGGCCGCCTAAGCACGGATTCGAGGAGAACGCATGACCACCCCCACCGCAGCACTCGCCGCCGCCGGAGTCTCCATCTGGCTGGACGACCTGTCCCGCACCCGGATCACCTCCGGCAACCTCGCCGAGCTCATCGCCACCCGCAACGTCGTCGGCGTGACCACGAACCCGACGATCTTCGCGAACGCGATCACCAACCCCGACGACACCTCCTACGACGCCCAGGTCGCGCAGCTCGCCGCGTCCGGCGCGAGCGCCGAGGAGGCCATCTTCGAGGCGACCACCCAGGACGTGCGCGATGCGCTCGACGTCTTCCGCCCCGTGTGGGAGCAGACCGGCCACGTCGACGGCCGGGTCTCGATCGAGGTCTCCCCCGACCTCGCCCACGACACCGACGGCACGGCCGCCCAGGCCAAGGAGCTGTGGGCCAAGGTCGACCGCCCCAACCTGCTCGTCAAGATCCCCGCGACCAAGGCCGGTCTTCCGGCGATCACCGCGGCGATCGCCGAGGGGATCAGCATCAACGTCACGCTGATCTTCAGCCTCGAGCGCTACGCCGAAGTCATCGACGCCTACCTCACGGGCCTCGAGCAGGCCAAGGCCGCCGGCCACGACCTGTCCACGATCCACTCGGTCGCCTCGTTCTTCGTGTCGCGCGTCGACACCGAGACGGACAAGCGCCTCGCGGCGATCGGCACCGATGAGGCCGTCGCGCTGAAGAGCAAGGCCGGACTCGCGAACGCACGACTCGCCTACGAGCTGTACGAGCAGACCTTCGCCGGAGACCGCGCCGCCGCCCTGCTCGCCGCGGGCGCCAACCGCCAGCGGCCGCTGTGGGCCTCCACGGGCGTCAAGGACCCGGCCCTGCCGGACACGCTCTACGTGACCGAGCTCGTCGCGGCGAACGTCGTCAACACGATGCCGGAGAAGACGCTCGAGGCGACCTTCGACCACGGCGTCATCACCGGCGACACCGTCACCGGCGCGTACGAGGAGTCCCGCGAGGTGTTCGCGGGCCTCGCGGCCGTCGGGGTCGACTTCGCCGACGTGACCCAGGTGCTCGAAGACGAGGGTGTCGAGAAGTTCATCGACTCCTGGCACGACCTGCTCACCCAGGTCCGCGAAGGACTGGAAGCCCAGCGGTGAGTTTCGAGATCCACACCTCGGGCGCGCCGAGAGCGGCGATCGACGAGGTCGTCCCGCGTCTGGTCGGCGAGCTGATCGCCTCCCGGATCACCGGCGGCGACCCGACGGTGTGGGGCGATGCCGCCGAGGCCGAGGCGAGCATCCGCCTGGGCTGGGTGGACGCCGTCTCCGTGTCGCGTCCGCTCGTGCCCGAGA
This sequence comes from Microbacterium sp. MYb64, assembly GCF_002979495.1. Classification (NCBI taxonomy): domain Bacteria; kingdom Bacillati; phylum Actinomycetota; class Actinomycetes; order Micrococcales; family Microbacteriaceae; genus Microbacterium; species Microbacterium sp. MYb64. The sequence continues at coordinate 166,860 of NZ_PCOW01000005.1, forward strand.
TCGTCGCTTTGCGCGATGAACTCGCGGGCAAGGGCGTCACCCGGGTCGTGCTGGCGGGGATGGGCGGTTCCTCCCTCGCCCCCGAGGTCATCTCGCAGACCGCGGGCATCGACGTCACGATCCTCGACTCGACCTCTCCGGGCCAGGTGCTCGCGGCGATCGACGCCGGTCTCGCCGACGCCGTGCTCGTGGTGTCCTCCAAGTCCGGATCCACGGTCGAGACGGATTCGCAGCGACGCACCTTCGAGGCCGCGTTCCGCGATGTCGGGATCGACCCCGTCGAGCGCATCGTCGTGGTCACCGACCCCGGCTCGCCGCTCGACGAGTCGGCACGCGCCGCGGGCTACCGGGTCTTCAACGCCGACCCGAACGTGGGCGGCCGGTACTCCGCGCTGACCGCCTTCGGTCTGGTGCCCTCCGGCCTGGCCGGCGTCGACATCGCCGAGCTGCTTGACGAGGCAGAGGCCACGCTCCTCCAGGTCGCGATCGACTCCCCCGAGAACCCGGCTCTGCTGCTCGGCGCGGCGATCGCCGCCAGCGCGCAGACTCCCGATGGTCCCCGGCGCGACAAGCTGGGGCTGATCACGGACGGCACCCACATCGTGGGCCTGCCCGACTGGATCGAGCAGCTGGTCGCCGAGTCCACGGGCAAGGAGGGCACCGGGATCCTTCCCGTCGTCCTGCTCCCCGTCTCCCCCGAGGTGGAGAACCGGCCTGCGGACCTGCAGCTGGTGCGCCTCGTCGACGAGGCCGACGAGTTCCATCTGCGCGAGCGCCACCCCGGCGAGATCCTCGTCAGCGGAACGCTCGGCGCGCAGTTCGTCGTGTGGGAGTACGGCACCGCGATCGCGGGATACCTGCTCGGGATCAACCCGTTCGACCAGCCCGATGTGGAGTCGGCCAAGATCGCCGCCCGCGGTCTTCTGGATGCGCGTCCTGAGGCCGCTCCCGCCGCCTTCGTGCAGGACGGGGTCGAGGTCCGCGCCTCCGACGACTCCCTGCTCGCCTCCGGCACGATCGCCGGCGTCCTCGACGCGCTGTGGCAGACGCTTCCGGCGGACGGCTACGTGTCGATCCAGGCGTACGTGGACCGGCTCGAGATGCCGCAGCTACAGGGTCTGCGCGAACTCGTCGCCGCCGACTCGGGACGGCCCACGACGTTCGGCTGGGGACCGCGGTTCCTGCACTCGACGGGTCAGTATCACAAGGGCGGTCCTGCACAGGGCGTGTTCCTGCAGATCCTGGAGCGCACGGATGTGGATCTGGAGATCCCCGATCGCCCCTTCACGTTCGGGCAGCTCATCGAGGCGCAGGCCGCGGGCGACGCGGGCGTGCTCGCCGCGCACGGACGGCCCGTGGTGACCCTCACGATCACTGAACCCCAGGACGATGTGCTGGACCTCTTCGAGGCCGCGCAGTAGGCACCCCCAGAGAGCACTCAGGAGAATCCCCCACCGATGACTGTTCCCGTCTCCCGCGGCAGCAACCCGCTCCGCGATCCCGACGACCGCCGGCTGAACCGGATCGCGGGGCCCAGCGCCCTGGTGATCTTCGGCGTCACCGGCGATCTGTCGCGCAAGAAGCTGATGCCCGCCGTCTACGACCTCGCCAACCGCGGTCTGCTGCCTCCCGGGTTCGCCCTGGTCGGCTTCGCCCGCCGCGACTGGGAGGACCAGGACTTCGCGCAGGTCGTCTACGACGCCGTCAAGCAGCACGCGCGCACCCCGTTCCGCGAGGAGACGTGGGCGCAGCTGCTCCAGGGCATCCGGTTCGTGTCGGGCGAGTTCGGCGACCCGGACGCGTTCCGCCGCCTGCGCGAGACCGTCGAGAAGCTCGACATCGAACGCGGCACGATGGGCAACCACGCCTACTACCTGTCGATCCCGCCGAACCAGTTCCCGCTCGTCGCGCAGCAGCTGCGCGACTCCGGGCTGGTCGAGGCCCATGAGGACGCGGACCACTGGCGCCGCGTGGTGATCGAGAAGCCGTTCGGCCACGATCTGGCCTCCGCGCGCGCGCTCAACGACGCGCTCGAGGGCACCTTCCCAGCCGACTCGATCTTCCGCATCGACCACTACCTCGGCAAGGAGACGGTGCAGAACATCCTCGCGCTGCGCTTCGCGAACGAGCTGTACGAGCCGATCTGGAACCGCAACTACGTCGACCACGTGCAGATCACGATGGCCGAGGACATCGGCGTCGGAGGACGTGCGGGGTACTACGACGGCATCGGCGCGGCCCGCGACGTGATCCAGAACCACCTGCTGCAGCTTCTGGCCCTCACCGCGATGGAGGAGCCGATCAGCCTCTCCGCCGAGCACCTGCGGGCCGAGAAGGAGAAGGTCCTGGCCGCGGTCTCGCTGCCCGACGACCTCTCCCTCGCGACCGCCCGCGGGCAGTACGCCGGCGGCTGGCAGGGCGGCGAGCAGGTCACCGGCTTCCTCGACGAGGACGGCATGGATCCGGAATCCATCACGGAGACCTACGCCGCGGTCAAGCTCGAGATCAACACCCGCCGGTGGGCCGACGTGCCGTTCTACCTGCGCACCGGCAAGCGCCTCGGCCGCCGCGTCACCGAGATCGCGGTCGTCTTCAAGCGCGCACCCGAGCACCTGTTCGGCAGCGGTCAGACATCGGAGCTCGGGCAGAACGCTCTCGTCATCCGCGTGCAGCCGGATGAGGGCGTCACGCTGCGCTTCGGTTCCAAGGTTCCGGGCAACGGCAGCAACGTGCGCGACGTGACGATGGACTTCGGCTACGGACACGCGTTCACCGAGGCCAGCCCGGAGGCGTACGAGCGGCTCATCCTGGACGTCCTGCTGGGCGACCCGCCGCTGTTCCCGCGTCATGAGGAGGTCGAGCTCAGCTGGAAGATCCTCGATCCCGTGGAGCAGTTCTGGGCCGCAGAAGGCGGCCCCGTAGAGCAGTATGCTCCCGGATCCTGGGGCCCGGCCTCCGCCGACGCCCTGCTCGCCCGCGACGGACGTGTCTGGAGGCGCCCGTGATCATCGATCTGCCCGACACCAACATCAGCCAGGTCGCGAAGAATCTGGTCAAGGCTCGCGAAGAGGGCGGCGTGGTCGCACTCGGCCGCGTGCTCACGCTCATCATCGCGGCGCCGGACGACGCGCTCGAGGCAGCGGTCGACGCGGCGAACGACGCATCGCGCGAGCACCCGATGCGCGTCATCGTGCTCACCACGAGCGACGGCGACGCACATCTGGACGCGCAGATCCGCGTCGGCGGCGACGCCGGCGCGAGCGAGGTCGTCGTCCTGCACGCCTACGGCGCCGCAGCCAGCAACGAGGAGAGCCTGGTCACCGGCCTCCTGCTGCCCGACGCCCCTGTCGTCGTCTGGTGGCCGACACTGGCGCCGGAAGCCCCTGCCGAGTCGCCGCTCGGACGCATCGCGCAGCGCCGCATCACCGACGCTGCGACCGCGACCGACGTGCGGGCGCAGCTCGAGGTGCTCGGTCGCACGCACGTTCCCGGCGACACCGACCTCGCCTGGACCCGGCTCACGCACTGGCGGGAGCAGCTCGCCGCTGTCCTCGATCAGCCGCCGTTCGACGAGGTGACCACGGTCGAGGTGCGCGGTGCCGCCGATTCCCCGTCCACCGCGCTGCTCGCCGCCTGGCTGGGCCTCGCGCTGGACGTGCCGGTCCGCTGGGCATACGAGCCGATCGCGCAGTGGGCGCACGGCATCAAGTCGGTGCGGCTCACCCGTGCCAACGGCGACATCCTGCTCGAGCGCCCGGTCCCGGGATCCGCGATGCTCACCCAGCCAGGACAGCCGGATCACGAGCTCCATCTGCCGCGGCGGACGCTGCGGGAGTGCCTGGCGGAGGAGTTGCGCCGGCTCGACCCCGACGTGCTCTACGGCCGCGTGATCACCGAGGGCTTCGCACGGCTCAGCGCCCCGGAGCCGGTGGCCTGACATGGCCTCCGACTCCCCCGCCAAGCGGGTCGTGATCGGCGAGGATCCGGCGTCCCTCGCCGGCCTCGTCGCCGACCGCTTCCTCGTCCGCGTGCAGGCGCGGATCAGAGACGGACGACTCGCACACATCGCCCTCACCGGCGGCAGCATGGGATCCGCCGTGCTGCGGGCCGTCGCGGAGGACCCGCGCGCGACCGAGGTGGACTGGTCGCTCGTGCACTTCTGGTGGGGCGACGAGCGCTTCGTGCCGGCGGACGACCCCGACCGCAACGCGGGACAGGCGCGCGAGGCGCTCCTCGACCGGATCCACGTCCTCGCCGAAAACGTCCACGAGATGGCGGCGAGCGATGCGGGACTGAGCCTGGACGAGGGCGCTGCGGCCTATGCGGCCGAGCTCGCGCGCTTCGGCGACAGCGGGCGCGCCTGGCCCTCGTTCGCCGTGTGCTTCCTGGGCGTCGGCCCGGACGGCCACATCGCGTCGTTGTTCCCGGACCGCCCCGAGATCACCGTGACCGATGCCGCAGTGCTGCCGGTGCGCGACTCCCCCAAGCCTCCGCCGGAGCGGATCACGCTGACCCGCCCTGTCATCAACGCGTCCAAGCGGGTGTGGCTCGTGCTCACCGGAGCGGAGAAGGCCTCGGCACTAGGACTCGCGCTGGCCGGGGCGAACTACGAGAACGTGCCGGCCGCGGGTGCCAAGGGGCGCAAGCGCACGGTCTTCTTCGTCGACGAGGCGGCCGCCTCCGAGGTCGCACCCGACCTCATCGACATCGACTACTGAGCGAAACCGTCGTCTGATGGGACCGGATCCGGTTCCCGCTCAGACGCCCGAGGATCCGTTCCCGCGCTCGCCGGCGTCGCCGCCGGTGCGGGGCGGATCCTCTCGCCGTATCGGGGCGACGTTGGACGGCCACTCCGGCGCAGCCCCCCGCGGGGCACCCGGGGACGCTGATCCGCCGGGAGGCGCCTCGGTCGCCAAAGGCGCGGGCTCCGCGTGCGTGGCGGACGGCGTCGCGCCCCCGGAGCTGCCTCGCGTGATCGGCAGCTCCTGACTCTCGCCGACCACCTGCGGGTGGTAGCGCGCGAGCGTGACGACTCCCCAGCCCGCGATCGCGCCGGAGATCCCGAATGCGACGAACACCCACGCGGGAGCGGCAGCGCCCTCCTCGAGGACGAGCAGGCCGATCAGCACTGCGACCATCGGGTCGACCACCGTGAGGCCTGCGATCACCAGGTCGGGAGGGCCGGAGCCGTACGCGGTCTGCACGAAGTAGGCGCCTGCGGCACCAGCTGCGATCAGCGCGATGACGCACACGGCCGTGAGCCAGTCGAACTGCCCGGCCTGGATCCGGCTGATGACGGCCTTGGCGAGCGTCGCCACGAAGCCGTACAGGATGCCGGCGCCGGTCACATAGAAGAGGGCGCGCATGCGGTGCCGCAGGATCAGCCAGCAGGTGCCGAGCAGGATGATCACGACCAGCAGGATCGTGAGGATCGTGAACAGCTGGATCTCGCTGATCGCGCGCTCCACCGCGAACAGCGCCGCGAACAGCACGAAGATGAAGATGCCGCCCACGCAGGCGAAGATCGAGACGAGCGAGCGCTTGGTCGGCGCGACGCCGCTCACCCGGGCGTTCAGCAGGGTCGTGATGACGAGCGCGATCGCGCCCAGCGGCTGCACCACGATCAGCGGAGCCTTGGTGAGCGCCGCGAGCTGGCAGATGATCGCCAGGGCCAGCATGAGCGTGCCGACGATCCAGGACGGACGCGTGAGCAGCCCGCGCACCTGCACCCAGCTGAGGCCCGTGGCTGCGTCAGAACCGCTGAGGCGTTCCACCTTCTCCACGCCGCGGTGCTGGTACTGCGCGCCGAGCGACATGAACACCGCGCCGGCGAGAGCGAGTGGAATGCCCATCAGCAGGCCGGGGTTCTGGAAGACCCCGGCGAGATGCTCGCCGACGTCGGCCGCCCCGGTAGTCCGCGTCAGGTTCTCAAGCACCCTTCGAGCCTACCTGCCGCCCGGCGCCGACTAGGGTTGACGCGTGGCTGTGCTTCCGATTCGCATCATGGGCGACCCCGTCCTGCATTCCCCCGCCGATCCGGTCGGCGAGATCACCGACGAGATCCGCACCCTCGTGGCGGACATGCACGAGACCATGGATGTCGCCCCGGGCGTCGGGCTCGCCGCACCCCAGGTGGGCGTCGGCCTGCGGATCTACGTCTACTCCTATGTGGACGATGACGAGAACCCCTGGCGCGGAGAGATCATCAATCCCGTGCTGTGGATGGCTCCCCTCGAGCCGGGCTCCCCCGACCCCGACCTCGAGTCGGAGGGCTGCCTCTCCTTCCCCGGTGAGCGGTTCCCGCTGCGGCGCTCCGAGCGCGTGCTGGTGACCGGCGCGGATCTGAACGGCGATGACGTGCGCATCGAGGTCGATGGCTGGCGTGCCCGCATCATGCAGCACGAGTTCGACCACCTGGACGGCATCCTCTACGTCGACCGCCTCGACGACGGCGACTGGAAGACCGTGCAGAAGATCGCCCGCAAGCGCGGCTGGGGCCGTCCCGGCGTCAGCTGGCTGCCAGGCGTGGACGATCTCGAGGGCTGACCCCCCAAACTTCGACTCGGAACAGAAATCCCCCTGGATAGAACGACTTTTTTGCAGGTTTGAGATTTGCTCTTCTGCACCGGTACGTTCTTAGCTGTCCCGCGTTCTGCGTGGATTCATAGCTTCTAGAGGGGGAATTCCCATGAACGACCGCGCACTTCTCCGTCGCGTCACCGTCGTCGGCTCCGCGCTGGTCCTGGCCGCTGGACTCAGCGGCTGCAGCATGCTCAGCAGCGTGCTCGGCAACGGAGGCGGCGATGCGCCGCGCGACGACAAGTCTCAGGTCACGGCGAGCTCGAACATCGGCATCTTCAACCTCAAGCTCGGCGACTGCAAGATGAGCGACACGGGTTCGACGGTCAGCGAGACCGACGTGGTCCCCTGCGACAAGCCGCACGACGAAGAAGTCTTCTACGAGTTCAAGCTGGAGGGCGCCGAGTACGACTCCGCCGCGATCGACGCCGAGGTGGAGAAGTGCGCCGGCGATGCGTTCACGACCTTCATCGGCGTCGCCTTCAACGACTCCGCTCTCGACGTCTCCTACATGACCCCGACGAAGGACACCTGGGACTCGATGAACGACCGCCTCGTGCAGTGCATCGTGAGCGACCCGGCAGGACAGACCACCGGCTCCCTCAAGGGCGCCGCACGCTGATCCCCGCGGATCCTGCACCACACGGAGGGGCTCGCCACGGCGGGCCCCTCCGTCGTCTGCGAGGGGCGAACGGGGCGACGCGCCCGGGCGCCGGCCCGTGTCGGAGTCGGCGCACATCCTTTGCTATAGTTGACGAGTTGCCCGCGCAGCGGGAAGCATTCCTCGGTAGCTCAATTGGCAGAGCAGCCGGCTGTTAACCGGCAGGTTCTTGGTTCGAGTCCAAGCCGGGGAGCCAATAGGCCCCCAACCCCCTTTGATATGACAAGGAGGTTGGGGGCTTCTCCGTTTCTCGGGCCCGTCCGGGCCGTCGATCGTCTGAAGCCCCCGCGATGCCGCGCGAGCGAAACGCTCCCCGTCGCTACCGGAAACGGCGTCGAAACACCGGCCTGAGATGCTCCTCTCGACCGAGCCCTGCGGACCGGTGTCGCGATGGCGGGATCCCCGGTTCCCTGCTCCGTCCCGTCTGCCGGAGAGGACAACCCCATGGATCCGCTCGCCACCTTCGTCCTGGTCGGCTCCCTCGTGGTGGGCTCATCCTGGGCGGCGCCTCGGCTCCGCCTGCCGGTCCCGCTGCTGCAGCTCCTGCTCGGGTTGATGGTGGGACTCATCCCCCCGGTGCAGAGCATCCACCTGCCCTCCGATGCGGTGCTCGTGCTGTTCCTGCCGGCGCTGCTTTTCTGGGAGGCTCTGATGACGCCTCTGCGCGAGGTGAGACGGGATCTGCGGGTCATCCTGCTGTTGAGCACTCTGCTGGTGGTCGCCACGACCTTCGGCGCGGCCGGGATCGGCGTCGCCCTCGGCTGGGGATGGCTGCCCGCGCTGATCCTGGGCGCGGCGCTGGCCCCCACCGACGTCACTGCGGTCGGGGCGCTCGCCCGCGCGCTCCCGCACCGGAACATCGTCCAGCTGCGTACCGAGAGCCTGATCAACGACGGCACCGCGCTCGTCATCTACACGATCGTGATCGGACTCGCCGGTAGCAGCGCTCACTACTCCGGCGCGGAGGTCACGTGGCTCGTCGTGCTGGCGTACGGCGGCGGCGGGATGGTCGGCCTCCTCGCAGGCTTTCTCGGCACCGCCGTCCTTCGGCGCCTGAGCAACCCCCTCATGCACAACGCAGCCCTGATCCTGGTGCCGTTCGCGGCGTTCCTCGCCGCGGAGCAGATCCACGCCTCAGGCGTCATCGCGGTCGTGGTCGCCGGCCTCTACCTGAGCCGCACCGGGCCGCGCTCCGGAACACCGCAGTCGAGGCAGCAACGGGACGGCTTCTGGATCCTCGCGACCACGACGCTCAACGGCGCCCTTTTCGTCCTGATCGGGATCGAAGCGCAGTCGGCGCTCCGATCGGTCTCAACGCAGAGCATTCCTCTGCTGCTCGCACTCTGCGTGCTGATGTGGGTCGCCATCCTGCTCATCCGCTTCGTGTTCCAGATGTTCACGACCTGGACGATCCGGCTCGTGGACCGGAGCCCGGCGCAGCGAAGGAAGCGGATGACGCATCGGGCCAGGGTCGTCTCGACCGTCGCGGGGTTCCGCGGAGCGATCTCTCTGGCGGTCGCACTCGCCGTGCCCGCCGGGATGCCCGGTCGCGCCGAGATCGTCTTCGTCGCCACCGGAGTCGTCATCCTCACGATCCTCGCCCAGGGCCTGCTCCTGCCGTCGGTGATCCGGTGGGCGCGCTTCGAGCCCGACTCGATGGTCTCCGCCGAGTTCGCCCGCGCGCATCGGACGGCCCTGCTCTCCGCGATCCGTGCAATGCCCGCCCTCGCGCAGGAGATCGACGCCCCGGACCACGTACGCGACAGGCTCGTGAGCGAGTACCGGGAACGCCTCGAGAGGATCGACGGCTCACGCGGATCTGAGGACAGCACCCGGCGGGATCTGGATCGCGACTACGCAGCGCTGAGCCTCGCCCTCGTCGACCACACCCGAGAAATCGTGATCCGCCTCCGCAACCACGGCACGATCAGCGACGTCACGCTGCACCGGCTGCAGTCGCGTCTGGATCGCGACGCGCTGCACCTGGCGCCCGCGTCGACGGAGCGGCACGAGTGAAGCGGTCCGGTCGCAGGCCGGCTCTGACGACGTGTCGGCACGCTCGAGAGCTACGCCCGATCGCCGTGCACGGTCCGCCCTGTCATCCGTTCGATGCGGAATCGCAGCGGCAGATCCCTGCTGGCACCGGCCCACGGCGAGACACGCGGCAGGACTGCCTCCGCATCCCCCTCAGCGACACGTGAGAGCCGGCCGTGCATCAGCACGCTCCACGCCGTGCGAGAGAGGGGAACATGGCTGTCGACTTCGAACGCCACCTCGCTCGGGGCCTCAGAGAGGGTGCCCAGAAGCCCGTCGGCGGTCGTGCGCAGGAGAAGATCCCGCCCCGACACCACGAAGTTGACGGGGAGGATCAGCACGCGGGCGTCGTGCACGAAGCCGACCCGGCCGACGGTCGTCGCGGTGAGCAGGTCGTAGCACTCCTGCTCGCTGAGTTCGATGATCATCGCCTGCTCCTATCGGACGACGGCCGTGACCGTGGCCGGATGGGCGATGACCTCCTGGCTGATCGATCCGAGCAGAAAGCGCCGGACCGCACCTCGCCCGCGTGAGCCGACGACGCAGAGTCGTGCCGTTGCCGCGAGTTCGTCAAGGACACGCGAGGGATAGCCGCTCTCGACGACGGGGACGATCGTGAGATCGGGATAGTCCGTCGACAGACCGGCCAGGGCGATCGCGAGGATCTCCTCGGTCGACGTCTGCATGTTGTCGAGGTAGGGCTGCGAGTACCCCACCAGGCCGTATCCGGGCGCCGTCAAGGGCGTCCACACCGACACCGCCGTCAGCGGCTCATCGCTGCGGTCGGCCTCGGCGGCGGCGAAGCGCAGGGCGCTCTCGGAGATCTCGGATCCGTCGACCCCGACGACGACTCCCTTCCGATCAGCCGGATCGAAGTCGGGGACGACGACGACGGGACAGTGCGCGGCGGCGGTGATGCGGACCCCATGGAATCCGCGGACCGAGGGCGATGATCCTCCTTGATAGTCGCTGCCGATGACCAGCAGCGCTGCATCCTCCGATGCGGCGACGAGGCGTTCGACCGGGTTGCCCACGTCTACTCGCACGCTGACCTCCACGCCCCGGTCTGCGTGCAGTCGGACGTAGTCCTCGAGGAAGGAGCGTGACGCCGCGGTGGCCTCCGCCAGAGGGCCGCCTTCGCCGAGAGTCCCGATCGCTCCCCCGACGACGGACATCAGTTCCACGCGCTGAGACCGTTCCGCGGCACGTGTCATAGCCCAGTCCACGACTCGTGCCGACACCGGTGCGCCCGAGACTCCTACAACGATCACTTCACTCATGACTCGTTCCTCTCCTCTCTGCCTTCTTTCGAGGGTAGCCAGAGGGGACTGCGCTGTGCAGGGGGTGCGACCGGGTTTAACGTCCTGCTCACCGAGAAGGCCCCGCCGGGGTACGACCCGACGGGACCTTCTTCATCGCTCGACGGCTCGACGCGCGTGCGATCGCTTCTCAGGCGGTCGCGGTTCCGGTGAAGTTGACGGTGCCTGCGCCGAACGCCACGAGGCCGGTGGCGACGCCGTGCAGGTTCCAGGTGAGAACCATCGGGCACTGGATGGAGAGGCCGATTCCGTACTGGAGCGTCGTCTGCACCGTGACCGTGAGCTTGGTCGGGACATCGGTGTAGTTGCCGAGACCGCCGATGGCTCCGCCGTTGGGGAGCGACACGTTGGTGAACACGAAGGCACCGGGCATCGCGCCGACGGTCGAGATGTTTCCGGCGCCGGCGCCCAGGCCGACGGCGGAGTTGTAGGTCTTGCCGTCGGACATCGTCAGCGTCGCCTGCGTCACGATGTACGTGAAGGCGGGCTGGAAGATGTTGGTGAAGCTGATGCCGCACTGCGTCGCATCGAGGCCGAAGATCGACGGGAAGGCGATCGTCCCCTTGTTCCCGACGACGAGAGCCTGGGATGTCCAGGCTCCGGAGATGATGCCGCCGATGATCGGGAAGCCCGCCTTGATGCAGGTGGGGCAGCCCGGCGTCGACGCGGATGCCAGCGGCATGGCGGCAGCCGCCGCGACGACGGGGATGCTCCACGCCGCACCCTTGACGATCGTGCGGCGATCGACGCCAGGACGCCCGCTCCCGATGGTCTTGCTTTCGGACATGTGTGTTCCTCCCCAGAAAAGTGGATCTCAGACTGCTCGGTCCGGCGCCGCCTCGGCGGTCGCGCAATTGCCGCGCTGGATCATCATCGACGCATGCATCGCCTCGGTGGAGTGCTTGGACGCGATAATGATGAAATGTGGCGCTGAATCGAAGAGCATTCGCGATGCGCACTCCTTCGCCCTCTGCTCTGCATACCCTGGAAGAGCCACTCGGGCTGTTCACTGGTTGGCGCGACGAATGGTCGGTATCGAATCGAATTCTCGATAGCAGGCCATTGCGGAGTCCGAGGAGGGGAATCCGCAATGGCGCAATTGCGCAATGCTCGTGAATGGGTCTCTGGGACCACCATTCGACCGATGGGAAATTCGGCCGGACTCCGAGCATTGCACAGCTTCCGAGAGTCGTCGAGCAGCATCTGGAGACCGGTTCGACATAGGAAGCCGTGAGACTCATCAAATCACGGGGATCCCGCACTCGTGCCACCGAAGGCGAAGAATGTCGCGCGAGCGTCGACAGAGTGCGCGCTTTGCCGCTCCAGTGTCGCAGAATCGAGTATCTCTGGCGCGATAGTGATGAACCGCCCCACACGGGGTCTCCGGTCACTGGTCAGCGACGGGAGGCCCTGCGCAGTTCCCGCGGTGTCGTCAGCCCCGCCCACGCGAAGGCCCGGCGCAGGGCCGCAGCGTCGCGGAAGCCCGCGAGTTCTGCGATCTCGGCTATGCCCAGCGGCGCGTTGCCCACGTTGGCCAGCAGCTCCTGGGCGAGATCCACCCGTGCGTGCCGCAGCTCGTCCGCCGGCGTACTCCCGTCGACGGCGAAGAGTCGCTGCAGATTCCGGACCGACATGTGCAGATCCTGCGCCAGTGCGGCGACGCCGAACTCCGGCTCGGTGCGCCGGATCAGGATGAGCGTGCGCGCACGTGCGATGCCAGGGGCCTCGATGCCTGCGATCGTCGTGCGCGGTCCTGCCTCGACAAGGACGCCGAACACCATCTCGGTGATCAGCTGCTCGACGAGGTAGTCGGTGTACAGCGTCGGCTCAGAGGGCTGAGTGAGCAAGGAATCGAGGAACGCACGCAGCCCACGGCCCAGCGCACTCGCCGGGATCACCTCCATGGGGGCGCCGACGCCCGATTCGATCTCGACCAGTTCCGCCCAGGGGACCCAGGCGATCATGACGGTGCCGGCCTTCACCGCACTCACCGACGCCACCCGATGCGGATGCAGGAACACCAGCGCACCGGGAGGAACTTCTTGCGGTTCCCCCTCCGCACCGTGGATCTCGAGCGGGATCGACGAGACGAGGAGCGCCGCCGTCTCCGCTCCGTCGGCCTCCTGCGGCAACCATCGCCACAATATGTCACGGCCCACGACGTGCTGCGTCGCAAGTACGCTGCGGTAGCGCAGCGCAACGATCGGATGCTGCCTCTCACCGCGGAGGAGCCGTGTTAAATCCCCTGAATTCGTGACAATCCCCATTTGACGATCTTCCCCCGTCGATCAGTGCGAGAGCGACTCCCCCAGCTGCGATATCCCGCATCAACATAACGTCATCAAATGGAGCGCGGCAACCGCGCCCCGGTGCGACGCGGGCGAGTTCGATGATGCTCGGGGGGTCGCGATCTTGTAGTGTCTTTTTCGTGCCCGGCGATCAGCGGAGTCGCTGTGCACGAGGTGACCACTGGGGAGGTCGGCAATGGCGGGCGAAAAGCGACGCAACCATGCGCGCAAGGGTGACAGCGACTATGAGATCCCCTGGCTGCTCAAGGAGTTCTACGGCGCGCCGATCTGGGCCATCTTCGGCCTCGGCGTAGTGGTCATCGGCCTCGGCGCCGCGTATCTTATGCAGCGCTAGAGGCACTGCAGGTTTTCGCATTGTGAGATATGAAGCTGCGCGTTCCTGCCTTTATCGCGTCAGCACGATTCTGTTCCGATTCGGTGATTCGCAGCGATGAGCCCGGAGAGGGGCGAGGGGCTCGACCCCGACGGAGCGTTCGTCCTCGCAGAACGGCGGGCAAGCTGCTCAGCGGCCGTGCTCGGCGCCGGGAGTCCAGAGCAGATCCGCGCCCGCGCCCCGTGCGACCACGTGCCCCTCGCGGATCATGAGCGTCTCCGCGCCGAGCTCGCGGGCGAACGCCGCGTCGTTGCTCACCAGCAGAGCGGCCATCCCGCGCTCGGTGCGACGGCGCGTGATCGCGGCGAAGACCACGGGGCGCACCTCCAGATCGAGGTTCGCGAGCGGCTCGTCGGCGATCAGGACCGTCGGATCGAGTACCAGCGCTCGGGCGATCGCAACGCGCTGACGCATGCCCGCGCTGAGTTCATAGGGGAAGGACGCGGCGAGGCCCAGAGGCAGGTGCAGCTCATCCAGCAGCGTCGCCACCCGGATCGCCAGAGCCTTCACGTTCACGCGCCGCTCGCGCTGCAGGATCGGCTCCGCGATGGTCTCCTGCACGGTCAGCTGCGGAGTGAGCAGCGCACCGGCGTTCTGCGGCAGGTAGCCGGCCCGGTAGGTCAGCTCCCGCAGCCGGCGTCCCGGGTGGCGCACGGACACGCCGCAGACCGTGGCGGATCCTCCGACGACACGGATCGACGGATCGACGGCGCCTGCGAGCGCTCCGACGAGCGTCGACTTCCCGGATCCCGTCGCACCGGCGATGCACATCAGCTCCCCGGCGGGCAACGTGAAAGTCACGCCGTCGATCGCCCTCGTCGGCGCGGAATGCCCGATCCGGTCGATCACGATGTCCTCGCAGACGATCGCAGTGGATGCATCCCCCGTCGCACGTGCCATGCACCCCATCCTGCCCGATGCCTGAGGGCGCCGGGGCGTGCTCCGCGGCGGGCCTCAGTTCTCGATGAAGCGCTGACGCTCGGCGTCGATCTCGACGATGCGTCGTGCGATCGAACGGGCGCCGTCGGAATCGGCGGGCAGCCGCTGGATCGCGCCCAGCAGTTCATGCTTCTCCCGCTCCAGGCCGCGCACGATGAGGCGGCGGCACAGGTCCGTCGCGGACGCCCTGGCGCCCTGCTCGTCCCGCGCGGGGAAGGCCGCCATGAGCAGTTCCCCGCCCAGCCCGCGGTAGGGCTCGCGCACGGCGTCGACGGCCTGCAGTGCCCAACCCGGCCGTTGCCGATCGGGGAACTGCGCGATCGCCTCGCGCACCGCGTCGAGCGCAGGCACGGCGAACGGCGTGGTCATCGCGCGCTGGAGCAACTCGGCGTCGAGCTGATGACCGTACTGCAGCGCCCCCATGAGCGCGTCGCGCTCGAGCGGCGAGTCCCCCGTCCTCGGAAGGGTGGCGATCGTCACCACTGGCATCGGCGCGGCGGCCGGCGCATCGGGCGCACCGGGACGCGCTCCGGCAGCAGGGGCGGCCGCACGCTGATCGTGCGCACCGGAGTCGCCCTGGCGGCGACGCCCCTCATGCCGACGCACCTCGGCGTGCACGTCGGTGGGATCCATGCCGAGGCGCCTGGCGAGGATCCGCTCGTACTCCGGGCGCAGCAGGGCGTCTCGGATCTCGGCGACGATCGGCGCCGCCGCGCGCAGCGCGCCGACCCGTCCCTCCGCGGTGCTCAGATCGAACGAGGCGATCTTGCGGTCGATCACGAACTCGAACATCGGCACCTTGGCCGACATGAGCCCCCGTACGGCCTGGTCGCCGCGCTGCAGGCGCAGATCGCACGGATCCAGACCGTCGGGCGCCACCGCGACGAAGGTCTGCGCGTTGAACCGATCGTCCTCCGTGAAGGCTCGGAGCGCCGCCTTCTGCCCCGCCTCGTCGCCGTCGAACGTGAACACCACCTCGCCGGCGGCGGAGTCGTCGCCCATGACCCGGCGCAGCAGCTTGATGTGCTCGGCGCCGAACGCGGTGCCGCAGGTCGCGATGGCGGTGGTGACGCCAGCGAGATGACAGGCCATCACGTCGGTGTATCCCTCGACCACGACCACGCGCTTGGGATCGCCGCGCGAGATGTCTCGCTTGGCCAGATCCAGCCCGTAGAGCACCTGCGCCTTCTTGTAGATCGGCGTCTCGGGAGTGTTCAGGTACTTCGGGCCCTGGTCGTCGTCGTAGAGCTTGCGCGCGCCGAATCCGATGGTCTGACCCGTCACATCGCGGATCGGCCAGACCACGCGTCCGCGGAACCGGTCGTAGACCCCGCGCTGCCCGGAGGACACGAGCCCCGCGGCGGTGAGCTCGTCGCGGGTGAATCCCTGCGCGCTCAGGGCCTTGAGCATGCCGTCCCAGCCGCGCGGGGCATAGCCCACGCCGAAGTGCGCGGCGGCGCCCGCGTCGAATCCGCGCTGGCCCAGGAACGCACGCGCCGATTCGGCCTCGGGACTGAGCAGCTGACTGCGGAAGAACTCTGCGGCCGCGGTGTTCGCCGCATAGAGCCGACTGCGCCCGCTCGTCTCCGGCGCGGGCCCGCCGTCCTCGTAGTGCAGCGTGTAGCCGACGCGGCCGGCGAGGCGCTCCACGGCCTCGGTGAAGCTCACGTGATCCATCTCGCGGAGGAACGAGTAGACGTCGCCGGAGGCGCCGCACCCGAAGCAGTGGTAGTAGCCGACCTGCGGGCGCACGTGGAAGCTGGGGCTCTTCTCATCGTGGAACGGGCACAGGCCCTTCATCGACCCCACGCCCGCGGACTTCAGCGAGACGCGCTCCCCCACGATGTCGGCGATGTTGGTGCGCGACTTGACCTCGTCGACGTCCGCCTGCAGGATCCGCGGCATCAGTGGCCGCCGTGTTCGGCGGCGACGAGCCCGGCCCGCGATGCGTGCGCCGGGCGGGGCCTGGCGTGCCGGGGCGACCAGATGCCGACCTCGGCGGGGTCGATGTCCCCGACCAGGCGGTTGTGCCAGTCCACCGCGGTCTGGTCTGTGAGACTCGCGACCTGGTCGACGACCACCCTGGCCCGCTCGGCGTCGGATCCGGCGGCGTGGAAGTCGGCGGCGAACGCGGGCTCGAGCACGTCCGCCCCGGCCGTCCAGAGCGCGTCGGTGGACCACAGCGCGTCGGCCAGGCGCTTGAGCACCCGCCGCTGCTCCTTGTACACCCCGCGACGGGCGTCGATCGTGACGATCGCCTGACCCATGATCCCCTTCAGCACGGCGATCTCGGCTTCGATGACCTTCGGCACCACGACATGCGCGCTGTACCGGGCGAGGTTGGCGCCGGGGTAGGCCTCGCGGGTCGCGGAGACGGCGGCGCGCGCGAAGCGGCCGATCATGTCGCTCGTGAGGTTCTTCAGTCGCGCGAGATCGCGACGGGAACGGTCGAAGGAGGACAGCCACATCGGCTGCCGGGTGAGCCGGTACAGCGCGTCGGCGAGGTCCTCGCGGGTGAAGTCGTAGCCCACCCACTGCTGAACCCGCCCCACGAGCGCGTGGTGTTCCGCCGGATCCGCCAGCTGCGCCACGTCCAGGTAGCCGTTGACGATCGCATCCTCGAAGTCGTGCACCGAATAGGCGATGTCGTCGGAGAGATCCATGATCTCGGCCTCGATGCAGCGCAAGCGCCCAGGGGCGCCCTCGCGCATCCAGCGGAAGACGTCCTCATCATCCGGGTACACGCCGAACTTGAGTCGGCCGCCAGGATCGGGCAGCGGGCTGTCCACGGTCCAGGGGTATTTGCAGGTCGCGTCCAGGCTGGCCCGCGTGAGGTTGAGCCCGACCGAGCGGTCCCGGTCGTCGAGCACCTTCGCCTCGAGCCGGGTGAGGATCCGCAGGGACTGCGCATTGCCCTCGAAGCCCCCGATGTCCTCGGCCCAGTCGTTGAGCGCGCGCTCGCCGTTGTGACCGAACGGTGGGTGCCCCAGATCGTGGCTGAGGCATGCGGTGTCGACGACGTCGGCGGAGACCCCGAGGGCGACCGCGAGTTCGCGCCCGACCTGCGCCACCTCGAGGGAGTGCGTGAGCCGGTTGCGGGCGAAGTCCGCTGTGCTCGCGGGGCTCAGCACCTGCGTCTTCGCGGCGAGGCGGCGCAGCCCCGCCGAATGCAGAACCCGGGCGCGGTCGCGGGCGAAATCATCCCGTTCGGAGCGGTGGGTCTCGGCGAAGAAGCGAGCAGCGTCGTGCGCGTCGTAGCCGTCGACGAGCACGACGGCCTCAGCCGCCACTGTTCTCGACCTCGGCGCCGCGCATCATGTCGGTGACCTCGGAGGCGACGTCGCGGGAATCCAGCCAGCCGTCCGGCAGCGCCGTGCGCTTGGGCGTGCCCGCGCGACCGCGCTGCCCTTCGGCCGGTGCGCCAGGATACGGGGCGTCGCCCAGCGTGCCGAGGATGTCGTCGATCTCCTGCAGCGTCGAGACGCGGGCGAGCGCCGCCCTGGTCTCCCCGCCCACGGGGTAGCCCTTGAAGTACCAGGCCACGTGCTTGCGGACGTCCTTGCAGCCGCGATCCTCGTCCTCGAAGAACTCGACGAGGAGTTCGGCGTGCCGGCGGAACGCGTCCTTGACGAAGCCCAGGGTCGCGTCGACCTGCACGGCGTTCTCGTCGCCGAACGCACCGGCGAGATCTCCGAAGAGCCAGGGGCGGCCGAGGCAGCCCCTGCCCACCACGACGCCGTCGCAGCCCGTCTCCGCCATCATCCGCACGGCGTCGTCGGCACTCCAGATGTCGCCGTTGCCCAGGACCGGGATCGAGGTCACCGCCTGCTTGAGCTCGCCGATCGCCGACCAGTCCGCATGTCCGGAGTAGTACTCCCCCGCCGTCCTCGCGTGCAGCGCGACCGCGGCAGCCCCGGCGTCCTCCGCGGCACGCCCCGCGTCGAGGAAGGTGAGGTGATCCTTGTTGATACCCTTGCGCATCTTCACGGTGAGCGGCACATCGCCCGCGGCCTTGACGGCGCGGTCGACGATGTCGGCGAAGAGGCCGATCTTCCACGGCAGCGCCGCGCCGCCGCCCTTGCGGGTGACCTTGGGCACCGGGCAGCCGAAATTGAGGTCGATGTGATCGGCACGGTCCTCTGCGACGATGATCCGCACCGCTTCGGCGATCGTCTGCGGATCCACCCCGTAGAGCTGGATCGATCGCGGCGTCTCGCTCTCGTGGTGCTGGATGAGACGCATGGTGATCGCGTTGCGCTCCACGAGCGCCCGCGACGTGATCATCTCACTGACGTACAGGCCGGCACCGTACTCGCGGCAGAGTCGACGGAAGGCCGTGTTGGTGATGCCCGCCATCGGCGCGAGCACGACGGGGACGTCGATGCGCAGCGGGCCGATCTGCAGGGGCCGGACGGAAGCAGGGGCGAGAGTCATATCCTGTCCATTGTCCCAGATCCGGAGCCCCCGATCCCCGTCGCTCCTAGGCTTGGGGATATGTCCGACACTCCACTGCGCCAGATCCCGTTCACCGACGCCGCAGGCGACACCCGCACGCTGGACGATTACGGCACGGGTCCCGTGCTCGTCGTCAACGTCGCGTCGAAATGCGGTCTGACGCCGCAGTACGAGCAGCTCGAGGAGCTGCAGCGCCGATTCGGCGAACGCGGCCTCACCGTGGTGGGCTTCCCCTGCAACCAGTTCTTCGGTCAGGAGCCCGGATCCGTCGACCAGATCCTCGAGTTCTGCTCCACGACCTACGGGATCTCGTTCCCAATCAACGACAAGGTCAAGGTCAACGGCCGCAGCGCGGCCGACCTGTACAAGTCGCTCAAGGAGACCGAGGACGGTCACGGCAAGGCCGGGCGCGTGGAATGGAACTTCGAGAAGTTCCTCGTCGCGCCCGATGGATCCGTGCGGCGCTTCCGCCCGCGCCAGGTCCCCGACGACCCCGAGATCGTCGCCGCGATCGAGCACGCCTTGGACTGACCCCGCACGCGCGAGCGCTTCTCCCGGCCACCCCACTTGACCGCGAGACTCCATCTGGGCGACGAGACTGCACCCAATTCGTGCAGTCTCGTCGCGGAGATGGAGTCTCGCGGTCAAAGAGGTTCTGGCGGGGGCGGTCAGCCCTCGAGGACGGAGCCCGCGTCGGCGCGCTTGGCCCAGAGGTCGCGCAGGACTCCGGCGAACGCCTCGGGCGGCTGCGCGCCGCTGACGCCGTACTGACCGTCGATCACGAAGAACGGCACGCCTTGGATCCCGTAGGCCTGGGCCTGCGCCTGATCCGCTCGCACGTCGGCGAGGTGCCGCTCGGACCGCAGCGCCTCGAGAGCGGCGTCCCGGTCGAGCCCGACCTCCGCGGCGAGGTCGGCCAGGTCGTCCACGCGACCGACATGACGGCCCTCGATGAAGTACGCGGACATGAGCCGCTCCTCCATGTCGTGCTGGCGCCCCTGAGCCTTGGCGTGGTGCAGCAGCTCATGGGCCTTGACCGTGTTTGTGTGCTGCAGGAGGTCGAACCGGTAGTCGAGTCCCGCCTCCTTCGCGACGCCCGTCACGCGGTCGAGCATCTGCTCCACCTGCGCGCGCGGCATGCCCTTGTGGCCCGCGAGGAAGTCCGCCTCATCCCCTTCGAAGTCGACAGGAGTGTCGGGAGAGAGCTCGAAGGAGTGGAACGTGATCGTCACCTGCGGCGCGTCGTCGTCCTCTGCGGTAGCGGCGAGCCCCGCCTCGAGATTGCGCTTGCCGATGTAGCACCAGGGGCAGGCGATGTCGGACCAGATGTCGATCGAGATGGGTTCACTCACACATCGATTCAACCGCATGTTCTTCGGGGATATTCCGGATGCTAGCCTCATCCGATGCCTGCCGACCCTGCCGATCCCGCCTCCGCGCCGCAGCGGATCCTCATCGCCGGTGTGACGGGAAGCGGAAAGACCACCCTGGCGCGGCGGCTGAGCGCGATCCGCGGTCTCCCCCACATCGAGCTGGACGCGCTGTTCCACGGTCCCGGATGGACGCCGCGACCCTCGTTCCTGGACGATGTCCGCGCATTCGCCGGCACGGAGCGCTGGGTGACCGAGTGGCAGTACACCAGCAAGGGCACGGATCCGATCCTCGTTCCGCGCGCGGACCTGGCCATCTGGCTGGACTACCCGTATCGCGTCGTGCGGACGCGGCTGCTTCGGCGGACGATCTCACGGAGCGTTCTGCGCCGCGAGCTCTGGAACGGCAATCGCGAGAAGCCGCTGTGGGCCATGCTCCGCGAAGGCCCCGAGGAGAACATCCTGCGCTGGCAGACCACGACGCTGCACAAGTGGAGCGAGCGGATGCCCGAGATCTCCACGGAGCATCCGCATCTTCCGATCATGCGGTTCGGGCATCCGCGCGAGACGGAGCGCTGGCTGCGCGCGCTGCCGCGCCCGTCCTGACGCGCAGGCGCCGGACCGGCTCAGAACAGCAGCGCGCTCAGAACAGCAGCGCGGCGAGCCGCTTGCGTGCCGTGACGACGCGCGTGTCCGCATCGCCGACCAGGCCGAAGAGCTCCACCAGACGCTCGCGCACCCGACTCTGCTCGTCGGCGGGCACGGCGGTGAACAGGTCCAGGAGGCGGTCGAACGCATCGGCCACGTGGCCGCCCGCGACATCGAGGTCGGCGACAGCGAACTGCGCGGCGATGTCCGTCGGCGCTGCGGCAGCCGCAGCGCGTGCCTCGTTCAGATCGAGATCCTGCGTGCGGAACAGCAGCTGGACCTGCCCGAGGCCCGAGCGGGCCTCCTCATCCCGCGGATTCTCCGCCAGGGCCTTCTCGTACGCCTCGATCGCCGCAGCGAAGTCGCCGCGCTCGATCGCGTCGAAGGCAGCCTGGTGCAGCGGCGGAAGCGGCTGCTCGACCGGCTCGACGGGCTCGCCCTGCTCCGCTCCCTCACTGACCGGGATCGTTCCGGTCACACCGTGCTGCGCCGCGAGCTGGAGCAGCTGGGCGAACACCTCGCGCACCTGCTCCTCCGGCACGGCACCGGTGAACAGAGGAACCGGCTGACCGGCCACGAGGGCGACCACCATCGGGATCGACTGCGCTCTGAAGCCCTGGGCGAGCTGCGGATTGGCGTCCACATCGACCTTCGCGAGCACCACGCGACCCGCTAGTTCGGTCACGACCTTCTCGAGCACGGGACTGAGCTGCTTGCAGGGCCCGCACCACTCCGCCCACAGGTCGACGACGACAGGAACACTCTGCGACAGCTCGAGCACCTGCCCGAACGTGGCATCGGTGACGTCGAAGACCAGCGGGATGGCTGCGCCCTCCGCGGGCGTCTGCGCCGTAGCGTCGGACGTCGGCGCGGCAGGGCGATTGCGCAGCGAGGAAAGGTCGACGGCACCACGAAGGGCGGCGGCGGACAGCTCGGTCATTTGATCTCCGTCACACTCTGGAGCTGCTGGGACGCGGCCAGCAGCGTGATCTTCGCATCGGATCCCTGCGCGGGCACGGCGAAGAACAGCTGCACGCCGTACACCGACACGAAGCCGGCCGCCGACTGATCGACACCGGTCAAGGCCTTCGCCGAGGGGTTCTTATCCAGCTTGATCACGGCATCCGCCGATGTCGGCTTGATCGTCTGCGAGTCCTCGACCGTGACGGAGACGATCGCGCCGCTGTCGATGCTCGACATCGACACCGGCGCCTCGGTACCGGCTTTCGCCGCGAAGGCGAGAGTCGACGTGGTGTCGGCGTTGGCATCCTTGAGGGCCTGCACGACGGTCGCCCTGCTGTCCTGCACGGACTTGGCGAATGCGAGCGCCGACTTGTCGAACTTGTCGTAGAACTCGCTCTTGTCGCCCTGGTCGATCACGTTCGCGAACTCCGAGGCCAACTCGTCCGGCGCGACCACGAGGAACGGGGAGTCCGGCGGGGTCAGCTTGGCGCCCAGCCAGGCGGGGGCCATGTTCGGCAGCTTCGCAGATGCCTGCATCTCGGCGACGTGGGAGATCTTGTAGTTCGACCAGGGATCGGCCTGCGTCATCGTCATGATCAATGGCGCGACCTTGTCGTTGCTGCCGTGCTCCACGAGCATCAGCACGGTGCGCGGCCAGGAGTCGTACGCCTGCGGCACGAGGATCTTGACCTTGTCGGCCGGGATCGTCGCGGGCAGGGCGAAGTCTGCGACGCTCTTGTGAACGGCATACGCCGTCTTGCGCGCTTCGAGGGCCGAGCCCTCCAGGCGCGTCTCCGCCTTCGCCGCGTCGAGGTTCTTGTCGGCGTCGGCGAGCGTGCCGGAGATGCTCTCCAGGATCCGCGCGGCCTGCGCCTCGGTGACGGCCGGGGCCTGCTGACCCGCTTCGACGGCCTGGGTCTCCGTCGGCGTCGGAGTGGGCGATGCGGCGGGGTGCGGCCAGATATCCGGGGTGCACCCGCTGAGCAGCGCCGCGGTGACGCCCACCGCGGGAATCAGCAGCAGGGCGCGCCGGCGCTTCGGCATCGTGGCGCGTCGCTCCCGCACGGCTCCGTCCTGGCCGGCGGCAGGATCGGGTTCCGGCTGGGTCCGCGAGCCGGTCGCGTCGGTCGCCGGCACGGCGTCGGGAGCCGCGGCGCCCTCAGGCGCGGAATCGATGGCGGCACGGTCTGCCACGTCGATGGGCTCGGTCACGGGCAGGGGCGGCGGAGCCTTTCGGCGCGGGCCGCGGCCTCGGCGGGAGTGCCGGATCGCGAGCACGTACAGCACCAGCCCGAGCAGGAGGAAGATCCCGCCGGCGACCATGAGCGGTCCTGCCCACGGCGTCGCCGTGTCGAGCGGCCACTTCACAGCGACGTCGGACGGAGCTTCGGCCTTGCCATCGGAGGCGAGCAGCACGCTCACCCCTTCCGGCACCTGCATACGGTCGACGAGCGAGTTCTTGTCCGCGAAGCTGTCCAGCCACAGATCGGATCCCGCCGGGTCGCGCTGCACATCCTTGCCGTCTTCGCTCTTCGCCGTCGGCTCCACCAGCTTCGCAGTGGTCGTGGTGCCGTCCTTGGCGAGGGTGATCCGGTTGTAGCTCGTGTCGCTCAGCCAGGCCTCGAGGTCGGCCGTGCGGGCCTGAGCCACGAAGATCGTGCCGTCACCGTGCGCAACGAGGGTCTGCTCGCCCGGATGGGCGCGGAGCACGGCCGAGTCGATCACGGTGAACGCCTGCGGGGCCTTGACCGAGAGCTCAGCCGTCACGTCCTTGGGGCCGAGGAAGATGGTCCGCTGCGCGATACCCGTCCCGATCAGGACGGCCGCCAGCACGAAGGCCAGAACAGCCCATACAAAACGCACGAAAAATCTCCTCCGCGATCCTCGGGTAGGCGCCCGGGATCTCCGCTCGACGTTTCAGACTAGCGAAACGACCTGTATGGATGCCACGAGAGGCCCCTCCGCCTGCTCGGCCACGACCTCTGCCGCGATGCTCCAGGGCTCGGAGAGGTCTGCCGGTTAGGCTGAGGGACCGAGTCAGAAGGATCTCATGAAGCTGCACAATCCGTTCCGCACCGCGCTGGTGGCGACGCTCGGCGTGGGTCTGGGCATCATGCTCATCCAGAGCGTGCAGTCCCTGTCGACGATCCTGCTGTATGTCGGCACAGCGTTGTTCCTGAGCCTCGGCCTGGATCCGATGGTGAGCTGGCTGACCCGGCGTCGCCTGCCCCGGTGGGCTGCGGTGCTGATCACGATCGTCGTGGTGCTCGGGGTCTTCGCGGGCATCGTACTGATGGTGATCCCGATCCTGGTCAACCAGATCTCCCAGCTCGTCCAGCAGATCACCGTGATCGTCAACAGCGGCACGGCCCTCGCCGATTTCAAGCACTGGCTGGAGGGCCTTCTCCCCAATCTCGACGTCGACACCGTCTTCGGCTACATCAACGACTGGCTCAACAAGAACCTCGGCGACATCAGCAGCTCGATCGGCCAAGGGGTGATCGTGGTCGGGGGTGCGCTCTTCGCGGGGATCAGCGGCACGTTCATCGTGCTGATCCTGACCATCTACTTCACCGCCGCGATCCCCTCGCTCAAGGGCGCCGTGTACCAGGTGGTGCCCGCCTCCAAGCGCGACCGCTTCATCGACCTCGCCGAGCAGATCACCGCCTCGGTCGGCCACTACGTCATGGGCCAGGTCGCGATGGGCGTGATCAACGGCGTGCTGAGCTTCATCTTCCTGTCGATCATCCGCGCGCCCTTCCCCATCGTGCTCGCCGTTATCGCGTTCTTCTTCTCCCTGATCCCCCTCGTCGGCACGCTGACCGGCTCGACGCTCATCGTCCTGCTGTGCCTGATCCCGGGGCTCGGCTCTCCCCCGTGGGCCTGGCTCATCGCGGCCGCGTACTACCTCGTGTACATGCAGATCGAGGCGTACGTCATCTCGCCGCGCGTGATGAATCGTGCGGTCGCCGTCCCCGGAGCCGTGGTCGTGATCGCCGCACTGTCCGGTGGGGCGCTGCTGGGACTCCTCGGCGCGCTCATCGCGATTCCCGTCGCCGCCAGCATCCTGATCATCTACCGCCAGGTGCTGATCCCGAGGATGAACGAGCGCTAGCAGGTCAGGGCGCCGGCCACTCGCGCGCGAGAGGAAGAGCGGAAGGGTTCACCGCGGCGACGATCTCGTCCATCACGCGGCGGGTCTGGCTCTCCCCCACCCAGAGGTGCTTGCCGCCGTCCACCGCGATGAATTCGGCGTGCGGTATCGCGGCGAAGCGCTGCGCGGCCTCGGCCGGTCGCAGATAATCGTCGAGCTCGGGAACGAGCACCACCACCCGCCGGTCGTCGTGGGCCCAGGCGGCGACCTCGTCGGCGGTCGCCCGGTGCAACGGCGGAGAGAGCAGGATGACGCCCTCGATCTCGTGCTCGCGGCCGTACTTCAGCGCGAGCTCGGTTCCGAACGACCAGCCCACGAGCCACGGCCGGGGCAGGCCGCGCTCGCGCACGAACGCCATCGCTGCGGCCACATCGTTCCGCTCCGCCGCTCCGCCGTCGAAGACGCCTTCGCTCGAGCCCCGCGGCGAACTCGTGCCGCGGGTGTTGAAGCGCAGTACGGCGAGATCGGCCAGCGCGGGCAGTCGCGCCGCCGCCTTGCGCAGGATGTGCGAGTCCATGAAGCCGCCGGCGGTGGGCAGCGGATGCAGGGTGACGAGGGTCGCCACGGGATCGGCGGCCTCGGGCAGGGCGAGCTCGCCGACCAGGCAGAGCCCGTCCTCGGTGCGCAGCTCGATGTCCTCACGTCGCGCGGGCAGCGCACGGGGTCCGCGGATCTCCACGTCAGGTCCTCTTCCAGCAGCCGTTGTGCCAATGACGGCGCGCCGCGAGGTCAGCCGCATCGCCCAGCACGCCATCCGCGCGCCAGACCACCAGATGCGCCGTGGCCGCGGGGATCACGCTGCGGCACCCGGGACAGATGTACTCCTTCTGCGCCTGCGCCGCCGTCAGCGGCTGGACGTACCACTCGACGCCTCCACGCACCTCGGTGCGCTTCCACCCGGCGATCAGCCGGTCGAGCGAATCCTCGCGCGGGCGCTCTTGACGTCGTCGATGCGGGCGTGGCATGGGTGAGCGCCGCTCACCACCAGTCGTTGGCGGACCAGAACGCCACCGCGGCGGCCCAGCTGCCGTAGCGGCCCACGGCGTAGCCGTTGCCCCAGCGCAGGTTGTCGACGGGGTCGTAGCCGTTGCCGTCCACCTTGCTGCACGGGAGCGCCTGCACGAGACCGCACGCGCCGGATCCGCTGTTGGTGGCGTTCGGGTTCCACCCGCTCTCGCGGCTCACGATGTAGTCGACGTAGCCCCAGTCGCTCGAGGCGATGCCGGCCGCGGCCATCCACTCGGCCGGCGCGCCTCCGCCGCTGTAGTACATCGGCCCGGCACTGCCGGAGGACGAGGATGAGGAGGACGACGAGGAGTCGCTGGATGCGACCACCGGCTCCGGCGTCGGGGTCGGCTTCGGCGTGACGTAGACGTCGAAGGAGTCGCGCGTCTGCGCGGTCGGCGTCGCGCCGTGCACGGAGACGGTGATGTTCTGCGCATCGCGGGCCGCCAGCGAATACGCAGTGGTCACCGAGGCCTGCGCGGGCTCCGAGGCGGACATGGCGAGCCCCGCCGGGGCCACGATCGCGACGGAGAAACCCACCACAGCGAGCCCGGCGAACACCGCGGAGGTCGCACGCCGACCAGGGCGCGACTTCGCGTTCGGGCGGGATGCTGTGGCTGCGTCGTTCTGCGCGGCGGTTCGGGAGCGCGCCGCAATCGAATCGTTATCGGGAGTCACAATGGCTCCGAGTTTAGCCAGCCGAAGCTGAAATCGCCATGAGAATCGCCGCAATGCGCCCCGCGCCCGGTTCCACCGTGCTCAACGGATCGCGAGCAGCACGTCGATCGTCGCGTCGAGCAGTGCGTCGACCTGCTCCTCGCGATAGCCGCGACGCTGCATCCGGAACGCGGTCTGACGCACCTGCTCCGCTGTCAGCGCGTCGCCGTCCCGGAGAAAGCGCACGATCCGCTTGGCGACGTGATCCACCTCGTCGATCCGGTAGCCGAAGGTGAGCAGCCCGGTCCGCGCGAACTTCCGTCCCTGGGGGCGGCTGAGGTGATCCAGGATCACCTGTGCGTCTGTGCGCGCCCTTCCGACCCACGCGGAGGCGCCGTCGGTCGAGACGACCAGAGCGCGCTCGCGCTGGGCGAAGGCCTCCTCGACTCTTGCCAGCGCGGCGTCCACGGCCGCGATGTCGTAGCCGCCGCGCACCAGCGGGAACGAGGCTGCGCGGATGTCTGCGGATCCGACCCCGTCGGCGTCGTCCTCGAACGCGCCGCGTGCGCGCGCCAGGAACGTGTCGACGGCGGCGCGCTGGTAGCCCTTCTCACGACGAGGGACCACGGGGAAGCTCGCTGCGGCGCCGGAGATGGTGCGGTCGGAACGTGCGGAATCGGTCATGCTGCCGCCAGAGGGGTGAGGAGGAAGTACAGGGCGAGGGCGACGACGGCGGAGGGGAGCATGCTGTCCAGCCTGTCCAGCAATCCGCCATGGCCGGGTAGCCAGGAGCTCATGTCCTTGATACCGAGGTCACGCTTGAGCAGCGACTCACCAAGGTCGCCGACGGTCGCGGAGGCGACCAGGCCGGCGCCGAGGATGACTCCCGCCCACCACGGCACCTCGAGGAGGTAGACGCCGACGAGGGCACCTGCGACGAGGGATCCAATCACGGCGCCTGCGAAGCCCTCCCAGGTCTTCTTCGGGCTCACCCGCGGCGCCATCGGATGGCGTCCGCCGCGTCCGAACAGCAGCCCGGAGGCGTACGCGCAGGTGTCGGCCACGACCACCACGACGATGAGCGAGAGCACCCACCACTCCCCGCGCGGCTGGCGCAGGAGCATCAGGACGAGAGCTCCGAGGAACGGCACGTACACCTGGATGAAGCCGCCGGCCATCGCATCCGTCAGGACGTCGCCGTAGGTGCGTCCGTCCTTCGCCACCATCTGGGAGACGAGCCGCCAGACGATGACACCGAACACGGCGACGAACAGCATGACCCAGGTCAGCCAGGGATCGGCGAAATAGCCGCCTGCCGCCAGCAGGGCGCCGAGCACGAGCTGCGGCCACAGGTCGACCTTGCGTCCGCCGCTGCGCAGGGCGAGCACCAGCTCCCAGACGGCGAGCAGGATGATCGCGAGACCGATCACGACGAACGACCACTTCGCGAACAGCAGCGAGGCGAGGATGACACCGCCGATCAGCAGGCCCACGCCGATCGCGACGACGAGGTCGCGGCCAGTGCGCTCCTTGATGCGCTCGTTCGCCTGGTCCAGCTGGTCACGGGCATGCGAGACGTGCGTCTCCAGCTCCGCCTTCTTCGCGCGGAACTGCGCCTGCAGGTTGTCTCCGGTGCGCGCCTGAGGGCTGTCACCGGCACGCGCGGGCTGGTCGTCGCCGACCCGCGGCGGAAGCGGCGGTCGCGGGGGGATCCTCGACGCCTCGTCGTCGTCGGACGGAGTGCTCATGGACGGTCTCAGACCTCGAGCAGCTCGGCCTCTTTGCGCTTGACAGCCTCGTCGATGAGGTCGACGTGCTGGCGCGTGAGGGCATCGAGCTCCTTCTCGCCGCGGGCGATCTCATCCTCGCCGAGATCGCTCTTCAGGCCGTCCAGCTCATCCTTCGCCTTGCGACGGATGCCGCGGACGTGCACCTTCGCGTCCTCACCCTTGCTCTTCACGAGCTTGACGTACTCCTTGCGGCGGTCGGCCGTGAGCTCGGGCATCGTGACGCGCACGATGTTGCCGTCGTTCGTGGGGTTCGCGCCCAGGTTCGGCATGTCGCGGACGGCCTGCTCGATGGCCTTGAGCGCCGTCTTGTCGTACGGGGTGATGATCAGCGACCGCGCCTCGGGGTTGGCGAGCGACGCGAGCTGCGCGAGCGGAGTCGGCGTGCCGTAGTAGTCCACCAGGACCTTCTGGAACATCTGCGGGTTGGCACGGCCGGTGCGCACCGTGCTGAAGTCCTCCTTGGCGGCCTCGACGGCGCGCTGCATGCGGGAGGTGGTGTCGGCGAGGACATCCGCGATCACGGTGGCTCCTATTCGTCAGGGGGGTTGCGTCCCCAGTCTATCGGGGAGGATGCACGGATCCCCGGCCAGACGCCCTGCGGCGCGGTCCGGGGATCCGATGCGTTCAGGCGATGACGCGGGTTCCGATCGGCTCGCCCAGCAGCGCACGGGTGATGTTGCCCGCGGGCTCCATGCCGAACACGCGCATGTCCATGCCGTTGTCCATGCACAGGCTGAACGCGGTGGAGTCGACGACCTTGAGGCCGCGCACGAGCGCATCCTGGAAGGTGATCTCCTCGATCCGCTCCGCGGACGCGTCCTTCTTGGGATCGGCGGTGTAGATCGCGTCCACGCCGTTCTTGGCCACGAGGACCTCGTCGGCGCCGATCTCCAGCGCGCGCTGCGCGGCGACCGTGTCGGTGGAGAAGTACGGCAGCCCCGCACCGGCGCCGAAGATCACGACGCGGCTCTTCTCCATGTGCCGCTCCGCGCGCAGCGGCAGGTACGGCTCGGCGACCTGGGTCATCGCGATCGCGGACTGCACGCGCGGCGAGGCGCCGGCCTGCTCCAGGAAGTCCTGCAGCGCGAGCGCGTTCATGACGGTGCCGAGCATGCCCATGTAGTCGGCCCGCGAACGGTCCATACCGCGCTGGCTAAGCTCCGCACCGCGGAAGAAGTTCCCGCCGCCGACGACGACCGCGATCTCGACGCGGTCGGTGGCTGCAGCGATCTCCCGGGCGATCTGGCTGACGATGTCGGGGTTGACCCCGAGCTGGCCGCCGCCGAAGGCCTCACCGGAGAGCTTGAGGACGACGCGACGTCGACCCTGTCGTTCGGTCATGGAGTGCTTCCTCTCATCCGTGGAACAAACTACCGTGCGCGAGCACGGAGGAACTCGGGAGATGCGCCGAGCGACGCACCGAAACCCGGGGGCATGACGAAGGGGTTCGGATCCTGGTGGATCCGAACCCCTTCGATGATGTTACGCGCCGACCTTGAAGCGGGCGAAACCGGTCACGTTCAGACCGGCGTCCTTCGCGACCTGGCCCACGGACAGCTTGTTGTCCTTGGCGTAGTCCTGCTCGAGCAGGGCGACCTGCTTGAAGAACGCGGTCACGCGACCCTCGACGATCTTCGGCAGGGCGGCCTCGGGCTTGCCCTCGTTGCGGGAGATCTCGGTGACGATCTCGCGCTCCTTCTCCACGTCCGCGGCCGGGACATCCTCACGGGTGAGGTAGGAGGGGTTCGCGAACGAGATGTGCTGAGCGATGCTGCGAGCGGTCTCCGCGTCGTCACCCGTGTAGGCGACGACGACGCCGATCTGCGGCGGGAGGTCCTTGCTCGTGCGGTGCAGGTACACCTCGGTCTTGTCGCCGGAGATGGTCGCGACGCGACGCAGCTCGACCTTCTCGCCGATGATCGCCGCCTCGTCCGAGATCAGCTGCTCGACGGTCTGGCCGCCGGCGTCGGCCGCGAGAGCCGCCTCGACGGAGTCCGCCTTGATGGCGGCCACGGCGTCGGCGACCTTGTCGGCCAGCGCGATGAAGCGGTCGTTCTTCGCGACGAAGTCCGTCTCGCAGGCGAGCTCGACGAGCGTCACGGCGCCGTCCTGCTCGCGGGCGACGACCAGGCCCTCGCTGGTGGAACGGTCCGCGCGCTTGGCGTTGCCCTTCGCACCCTTCAGGCGGAGGATCTCGACGGCCTTCTCGACGTTGCCGTCAGCCTCCTCGAGCGCCTTCTTGGTGTCGACCATTCCCGTGCCGAGCTGCTCACGCAGCGCCTTGATGTCGGCGATGGTGAAGTTGGCCATGTTGTGGTGGCTCCTTGCTTCGTGTGTGTGCGTGGTGGTTGCGGGTCGGCCGGCTTCCGCCGGCCGACAGACCGCGATTACTTGTCGGCGGACTCGGCGTCGGCGTCGGTCGCCTCGGCCTCGGCGGCGGTCTCCTCGGCGGCGGCGGCGACCTCGGTCACCGTCTCCTCGGCGGCAGCGGCGATCGCCTCGTCGTGCGCGGCAGCACCGGCCTCGTCTGCGGCGGACTCGGTCGCCGCGGTCTGCGCGTCGGCGCCCTCGAGCAGCTCCTGCTCCCACTCGGCGAGCGGCTCGGCGTCGCCGACCTCGGGGTTGTGCTTGAGCTGCAGGCCCTCGGCCGCGGCGTCGGCGATGATGCGGGTCAGCAGGGAGACGGAACGGATCGCGTCGTCGTTGCCGGGGATCGGGTACTGGAAGTCATCCGGGTCCGCGTTGGTGTCGAGGATGCCGATCACCGGGATGCCGAGCTTCTTGGCCTCGTCGATCGCGAGGTGCTCGCGCTTGGCGTCGACGACCCACAGAGCCGACGGGGTCTTGGTCAGGTTGCGGATGCCGCCCAGCGACTTGTGCAGCTTGTCGAGCTCGCGCTTCTTGAGCAGCAGCTCCTTCTTGGTGAAGCCGCTGTTCGCCGGGGTCTCGTAGTCGAGCTCCTCGAGCTCCTTCATACGGGCGAGGCGCTTCGAGATCGTCGAGAAGTTGGTGAGGAGGCCACCGAGCCAGCGCTGGTTCACGAAGGGCTGGCCCACGCGGGCGGCCTGCTCGGCGAGGATCTCCTGCGCCTGCTTCTTGGTGCCGACGAAGAGGATGGTGCCGCCGTGCGCGACGGTCTCCTTGACGAAGTCGTAGGCCTTGTCGATGTAGCCCAGCGACTGCTGCAGGTCGATGATGTGGATCCCGCTGCGCTCGGTGAGGATGAAGCGCTTCACCTTCGGGTTCCACCGGCGGGTCTGGTGTCCGAAGTGAACGCCGCTGTCGAGCAGCTGGCGGATGGTGACGACGGCCATGGTCGTACTCCTTGTTGGTTGAGGTTGTTGCTGCCGATCGGGCGATCGGCGATCCTGGTACCCGGCGCGCACTCCGCTCTCTTGCGAGAGACCTGTGGAATGTTCGCCACGTTGAACGCTGTGGGCACGCGTAGTCACCCCGACATACGGGATGCCCTGCAAGCATATCAGGGTCGGGGCCCCGGATCGCGCGCGTTCCCTCCGCACAATGAGGCCGCCCCGCGCGCTTCCCACCGATTGCGTGGAGGCGTCCCGCGTCGGGACCGACCGGCGCAGGATCGGGGGATGCCCCACTCCCCCCGTCACCCTGCCGCACCGGTGCTCACGCGCCGTCCTTCACTCATCACGGTCTCCGTCGCGGTCGGGCTTCTCGGCGGGCTGGTCCCGGTGCTCCTCACGGCTGCGGCGCCGGTCGCCATCGCGACTCCCGCGGCCGCCGCGAGCGGGGCCGCCGGCGCTGCCACGGGCGGGGCCGCCGGCGCTGCCACGGGCGGGGTCGCCGTCATTGCCACGGGCGGGGCCGCCGTCACCGCAGGAGTCTCGCGCGGGCTCGATGGGGCGGTCGACCCCGGCCCACTGCCCGACGGCGACTGGCTGTGGCCGGTCGTGGGCGCGCGCACGGTCGTCGTGCCGTTCCGTGCCCCTGCGCACGCCTACGGGCCGGGGCATCGCGGGATGGACGTCGCAGCGTCAGGAGAGGTGCGGGCGCCGGCCTCTGGCGCGGTCGCCTACCGCGGCGTGGTCGTCGACCGGGCGCTCCTGACGATCGACCACGGCAACGGCCTCGTCACCACCCTCGAGCCGGTGCAGGCGGTTCTGGGCGCCGGCGCTGCGGTACGCGCGGGCGATGCGGTCGCGACCGTGTCGGCGGGCGGCCACACGCCGGAGGGCGCGTTGCACATCGGCGTGCGGTGGAACGGCGCCTACATCAATCCGATGCTGCTGTTCGGCGGAGTGCCGCGTGCGGTGCTGCTCCCGTGCGGCCCCGGCGGATGCTGACCGATGCTGACGGGGGCACTGGTGGACGCGGTGCTGCGCGCGAACGACACGGCCATCACGCTCTGGGGTGCGCGAGCCGGTAGCTCGCGGTGAGCCTCTCCGCGGAGACGTGGGTATAGATCTGGGTGGTCCCGAGGCTCGCGTGCCCGAGGATCTCCTGCACCGCGCGCAGGTCGGCCCCGCCGTCGAGCAGGTGCGTGGCGGCGGAGTGGCGCAGGGCGTGCGGGCCGACGGTCTCCGCGCCGATGACGGGTGCGAGCACGCGGGCGACCAGTTCGTACACCGTGCGCGGTCCGAGCGTCCCGCCTCTGGCGCCGCGGAACAGGGCCGGTCCCGGCCGCTCCGCACGCGCCACCAGCACGGGGCGCGCCCGGCGCAGATACTTCGCCACCGCATCGCGTGCCGGCGCACCGAACGGCACGACGCGCTCCTTGTCGCCCTTGCCGAGCACGCGCGCGGTGCCACGGTCGAGGTCGAGGTCGTCGACGGCGAGACCGCACAGCTCGGAGACGCGCATGCCGGATCCGTACAGCAGCTCCAGGATCGCGCTGTCGCGCAATCGGATCGGATCGCCGTCGAGAGCACCATCGCGCGCCTCGTCCAGGAGCACGCGCATCGCGTCGGCGGAGGCGACCGCCGGCAGCGTGCGCCCGCGCTTGGGCGTCACGAGGCGCAGCGCGGGGTCGATGCCGACGAGGCCGGTCTCGGCCGCCCAGGAGAAGAACGAGCGCACCGCCGCCGTCCGACGAGCCAGCGTCGAGCGCGCATCGCCGCGCTGCGTGGCGCGCCACAGCCAGTCCCGCAGCGCCTCCAGGTCGACATCGGGGAGTTCCGCATCCGCAGTGGAGGCGGCGAGGTCGGCCAGATCCGAGCGGTATGCCCGCACCGTCGCCGGGGAGAGCCGGCGCACCTGGGTAAGGTGCGTCGTAAACGCCGCGGCGGCCTCGGATACGCGCATGGGTCCAGCATGCGCTCCTCCGCGCCGCAGCAGCAGGAGCACGCGCGGGCGCGGTGCCGACTCGGGGCCGGACGCTCTCACCGCAGGACACTGCGCCACCCGCGTTCGGAACGGACGGCGCCGCCGTCCAGCTCGAGGACGCCGAGAAGCGCCTCCACGCGATCGATGCTCAGCCCGCTGCGCTGCGCCAGCTCCGTGCTGCCGCGCGCCGCGCGCACGTTCAGGGCATCGGCCAGGCGCACCATGTCCGGATCCTCCGCACGCCTCGTCGCCGCGACCGGCGCCCCTCCGAGCAACTCCCGCACGTCCGCCACCGACGTGACGCAGCACGCGTCGTAGTCGCGCAGCAGCCGGTGGCATCCCGCCGACGCCGTCGAGGTGATCGGCCCCGGCACGGCACCGAGCGGCCTGCCGAGCGCGGCCGCATGCCCTGCGGTGTTCAGGGATCCACTGCGCTGCCCAGCCTCGACGACGATCGTCGCCGCGGAGAGCGCGCTGATCAGCCGGTTGCGAGCCAGGAACCTCCACCTCGTCGGTGCGACGCCGCACGCGACCTCGCTCACGAGCGCGCCGCTCGCGGCGATCCGCTCGAACAACTGCGCATGCCCGCTCGGGTACGGCCGATCCACGCCGCCGGCGAGCACCGCCACCGTCATGCCGCCGGCGCGCAGCGCAGCCCGGTGGGCAGTGCCGTCGATTCCGTACGCGCCTCCGGAGACGATCACGCGCCCCTCCGCGGCGAGCTCTCCCGCGAACTCCCCCGCCACGTGCTCGCCGTAACTCGAGGAGGCCCGTGCACCGACGAGCGCCACGCCGGATCCGGCCAGAGCCGCAGCGTCACCACGCAACCAGAGCGCGAGCGGAGCGTGCGCGCCGAGGTCGGCCATGGAAGTCGGCCATTCCGGATCCGACGGCAGCAGGAGCCTCACGCCCATGCGCGCCGCTGTTCGCAGGCCGCCCAGATGCAGATCGGGATCGAGTCGGGGCGCCCATCGACGACGCCCCTCCCGCAGCGCCCCCGCGGCGGGACGTTCGTCATCTGCGAGACCGACGGATCCGCCATGCCCGCCCGCCACCACCTCCAGCGCCTCCGTGGCCCCGAGCGCCGCGACCAGGGCACCGGCGACGCCGTCGCCGGGTTCGGTGACGAGGCCCCAGATCAGCCCGTCCCGCACGTCGGGGTCTCCGGCATCGGGTCGAATCCGGGTCGCTGCCGCGAGGACACGGGAGTCCTCGCGCAGGTCCCGCAGCATCACCTTCATCTCCGCGCTGCTCGGAGCGCGGAGAGCCGTCGAGTCGGTCGCCCCCGCCCTCTTCTTCGGCAGGTCGTTCATGTCGTGATCCCCTTCTTCAGGAAGAGCGCGCGGCCCACATGGGCGAGCCCGGGAGCGTCAGCGCCGACGAGATCGGCCACCGACCACGCCAGTCGCAGAACCCTGTCGTATCCGCGGAGGGTGAGGGCGCCTCGCTGCAGCGCGCGATCCAGCGGCGCCCGCGCATCGACCGGGAGCCGGAACTCGCCCTGGCGCAGCCAGGTCCCTGGCACGTGGGCGTTGAGCCGCCACGGCGTCCCTCGCCATCGCCGCGCTGCGCGGTCACGGGCGGCCTCGACCTGCCCGCGGGCGTCGGCCGTCGAGAGCGTGCCGCGCTCTTGCGCCGTGACCTGGACAGCGGACACGCGGGCGACCCTCACTTCGATGTCGAGCCGGTCCCTGATCGGGCCCGACAGCCGCGCCGCGTAGCGCCGGATCGCCGACGGCGGGCAGATGCACTCCTCGCCGACCACTCCGAACGCCCCGCACGGGCACGGATTCGTCGCCAGCACCAGCTGGAACCGCGCGGGGAAGCGCGTCGTGAACGCCGACCGATGGATCTCGATCATGCCCGCCTCGAGAGGCTGCCGAAGCGCCTCCAGGACGCCGCCTGGGGCCTCGGCCGCCTCGTCGAGGAAGAGCAGCCCGCCGTGCGCGCGGGCGATCGCCCCCGGACGAGCCGCCCGGGATCCGCCGCCGATCAGTGCCGCGATCGACGCGCTGTGATGCGGGGCGACGAAGGGCGGGCGACGATCCAGCCGAGTGATGGTCTCCCCCATCAGCGAGCGGATCGATGCGGCTTCGAGTGCGAGCTCTTCATCCAGATCGGGGAGTATGCCGGCGAGCCTGCGCGCCAGCATGGTCTTGCCGGCGCCGGGCGGACCGGACAAGAGCAGATGGTGCCCGCCGGCCGCGGCGGCGACCAGCGCGGACACCGCCTCGTCCTGACCGATCACGTCGGCCAGCTCGGGCGCCGGATCACTCTGGGGCGAGGTCACCACCGCCCGCACCGGCTCCGGATCGCCGGGGTCGGCGAGGTCGGCCCCGTGCAGCAGTGCGACATGCGCGAGGCTCACCGCCGCGTGCACCTCGAGCCCCGGCACGAGTCGCGCCTCCGCCTCGTTCGCCACCGGGACGACGGCGCGCTCGAATCCGGCCGCTCGTGCCGCGTGCAGCGCGGGCAGCACGCCGGGGACCGGACGCAGCCGCCCGTCCAGTCCGAGCTCGCCGAGGTGCACGGTGCGCGCGAGCGAGACCGGGTCGAGGGAGCCCGCCGTGCCGAACGCTGCGATCGCGATGGCCAGGTCGAACGCCGACCCGTGCTTGGGCAGGCTCGCCGGCGACAGGTTCACCGTGAGCTTGCGGCGCGGCAGATCGAGGCCGCTGTTGCGGCATGCGTTGTGCACGCGGCGCACGGCCTCGCCGAGCGCGCGATCCGCGAGGCCGATGAGATCGAAGCCCGGGGTCTGCTGCGAGAGGTCGGCCTCGACGTCGACCATATGCCCGTTCAGGCCGGTCAGCGCGACCGACCAGGTGCGCGCGGTCATCGCAGATCCCGCAGGTGCTCGAGGTCGCCGACGGCCGGATCCGCGCCCACGATCCCGATCGCCTCGAGCCGCAGCGCCCGCCCCGCGCTCGACATCGGATGCTCGCGCACCCAGACATGCGCGAGACGCCACAGCCTTTTCCGCTTGCGCTCGTCGATCGCCTCGAACGGGTGGCCGAAATCGAGGGTCCGCCGGGTCTTCACCTCGACGAACGCGAGCACCCCCTCACGCTGAGCGACGATGTCGAGTTCGCCCTCATCGCACCGCCAGTTGCGATCCAGGATCCGATATCCGAGTCGGGTCAGATGCTCGGCGGCGCGGTCCTCCCCCGCGCGTCCGAGCTCGTCTTTGGCTGCCATGACAGACAGCCTGCGAGCCGGCCGTCGTTCGTGGAGGCGCTGTCGCGCAACCGGTGCGGAAACTGCGGTGCCGCCGATCTGTGGAGGACGACCGCTCCCCGCAAAGCGGAGCCACGCCTCTCCAATAGCTCCTCCACTACCGAGTCGTCCCCGTCAGCGGACGCCATGGGGTGCGCTGATGTGGACGACTCGAATTGGTGGGGCGCGCTCAGAGCTCAGCAGAGATGGCGCCCGCGGGGCGGGGCGGGGGCAGATCTCGTCGAGCGAACGCGTTGTTGCCCGGAACACGGAGTATCGACGCGGCGATCCCGTGCACTCGACAGTCCGCCGTGAACTCGGCGAGCAGCCGTCCGGACGGCCGGCGAGAAGTAGCCTGGACGGCCGGCGCCTCAGCGCGTGGGCGCCCCTACGGCCGGGATCACTCGCCGTCGAGCGAAAGCTCCTGGGGCAGCTCGAACTCGCGGCGGGACAGCTCCTCGACGTTCACGTCCTTGAATGTCAGCACGCGCACCGACTTCACGAAGCGGTCGGCGCGGTAGATGTCCCACACCCAGACGTCGTTCATGGACACTTCGAAGTAGAAGTCGTGCTCGGTGTCACGACGCACCACGTTGACCTCGTTCGCGAGGTAGAACCGACGCTCGGTCTCGACCACGTACTGGAACTGAAGGACCACGTCGCGGTACTCGCGGTACAGGGCGAGCTCGAGCTCACGGTCGTAGTCGTCGAAGGCGTCGTCATCCATGATCCCCCCATCCTACGAGAGCCGCCTCGGCAGGGCCGCATCCGCGCGGGTGCTTCAGAACAGGGTGGGCGCGTCGGCGATCGCCCAGGACGAGCGGTGATGGCGCGTGAGACCGCGCAACCGGATCGCCTCACGGTGCTCGATGCTCGCGTAACCCTTGTTGCGGTCCCACTGATAGTCCGGGAACTCGGGAGCGAGCTCGACCATGAGCGCGTCGCGCGCCACCTTCGCCAGCACCGAGGCCGCCGCCACGGATGCGCAGTCGCGGTCGGCCTTGATGATCGAGCGCACGGTCAGCGGTCCGGGGTGCACGGCGGAGACGTAGTCGTGGTTGCCGTCGAGGATCACGAGCGCCGATGAGGCTTCCCAGGCGTCCCCGCACGCGGCGATGATGGCGCGGGAGGCGGCGAGGCCGAGCGCGCGCATGATGCCGACCTCGTCGATCTCCGCGTTCGTGGCCCAGCCCACCGCGCTCGCGGGCGCCCAGGCCCCGGCGCGTTCGGCGACCTCGGGCCGGCGCTTCTCCGGCACCAGTTTCGAATCCCGCAGCCCCTGGGGCACGCGGCGCCGGGCTGCGGCCGCGTCCACGACCGTGGCTCCCACCGCGACAGGACCGGCGAGGGCTCCCCGACCGACCTCGTCCAAGGCGATCAGATGGGAGTGCTCGCGCAGCAGCCGCCGCTCGAGGACCAGGCTAGGCTCGACGACCGCCACGGCGGCGCCCCTGCGGCTTCGGGTTCGAGACCCCGTTGAAGACGGCGTAGTGGCCGTCGATGAGGCCGAATCGATCGAACGGCCAGGTGGTGAGGAACGCGCGCCCGACGATGTTCTCCTTGGGCACGAACCCGCCTCCCGGCTGGTCCTGGTGATACCGGGAGTCCTCGGAGCGCGTGCGGTTGTCGCCGAGCACCCACACGGCACCCTTCGGCACCGTGACGTCGAACGGGATGCTGGACGCGCGGGAGTCGCCCACGCCCGGCTTGAGATAGGAGGACTCGTCGATCGGCGCACCGTTGACGGTGAGCTGACCCAGCGAGTTGCAGCACACGACATGGTCGCCCGGCAGTCCGATGAGCCTCTTGACCAGATGGTCGTCCGAATCGGGGGCGGCGACGCCGATCAGCGTCAGGAACCACTCCCCGGCCTCGAGCAGCGGCGATCGCGGCGGCTGCGGCGGCGCCGGCGGCAGCCAGCCGCCCGGATCCTTGAAGACCACGACGTCGCCGCGGTGATAGCCGTTCCAGTGCGGAGTGATCTCGTCGACGAGGATCCGGTCCTTGACGAGAAGAGTGTTCTCCATCGAGCCGGACGGGATGTAGAAGCTGCGCACCACGAAGGTCTTCACGAGGAAGGAGACCAGCACCGCGATGAGGAGGATCACCACGACGTCTCGGAGGAAGATCACCCAGCCGCGGCGCCGCGGCGTCGTCTGCACCCGTACCGCGTCAGCGGATCCGGCCGCGATCTCTTCCGTCATGCGCCATCCTTCACAGACCTCGGCCGTCGGTCGACGGCGCCATCCAGCTTCTCACGTCCAGGGAATGAACAAGCGCCCCGAGAGCCGTGTCTCGGGGCGCTTGTTCGAAAGCCGAATGGGATCAGCGCGCGTCGCGCTTCTCCTTGATCTTCGCCTTCTTGCCGCGCAGGTTGCGGAGGTAGTACAGCTTCGCGCGACGCACGTCACCGCGGGTGACGACCTCGATGTGGTCGATCACCGGGGAGTGCACCGGGAAGGTGCGCTCGACGCCCACCTGGAAGCTGATCTTGCGGACCACGAAGGTCTCGCGCACGCCGTCGCCCGAGCGGCCGATGACGACGCCCTGGAAGACCTGGATACGGGAGCGGCTGCCCTCGATGATGTTGACGTGCACCTTGACGGTGTCGCCGGGGAAGAACTCGGGGATGTCGGAGCGGAGCGAAGCCGCGTCGACGACGTCGAGGATCTGCATGATCGTCTCTCTCTGCACTCGCCTCAGGTCGCATGCATGTGGGAAGGGTTGAAATCGGAAGTCTGTGCCGAACGGCGCACGAGGCGTCCGCGGGTTCCCCTGAGGCAGAACCGGGTCACGGCACAAACAACCATTCTGCCATGGATCCGGACCCGCACCAAAACGCGGGTCGACGGCGCATTGCGCGGACTCAGCGCTCCGAACGCCCCTCGCTGGAATTCCCCGTCTCGGTGATGACGATGACGTCCCCGTTGCGGCTCGCGCGCTCCCGCACGGGTTCGCTCTGATCCCCGTAGACGGTCGCGCGCATGGTCTCGGGGTCGATCACGAAAGCCGTCCTTCCGCGCTCCGCGACGTCCTTCCAGAGCTGCCAGAGCGTCGACCAGAACAGCCCGAGGAACGCGACGATCGTGCCGGTCAGGAGCCAGCCGAACGCATCCTTCGGGAAGAAGCCGAGCGCGATCGTCAGGCCGTGCCACACGGTGAATCCGAGGACGTCGCGCCAGGAGACGGCGCGCTCCTCGCGGACGGTGGGCCGCGCGCGCACCAGGAACGCCAGCGCGACCTCCCCCACGAGCACCGACGGCAGGGCGACGAACAGCACCCAGAGGAACGCCCACCCGCCCGCCTGGAACACACCCCAGCCGATGAACAGCCAGAGCGGCAGCACGAGAGCGGCCGGGAACAGCCAGGAGAAGAACGCGCGCCGGATCCACATACCGCGATGCTACGTCTCGGCAGCAGGCGCGGATCCGCACGTTCGCTGTGAGCGTCCCCTGTGTGCGCGGTAGGAGAGAATGGATGCGACGAGAGGACTGGGAATGATCGAACTGCGCACCCCCGCCGAGATCGAGGAGATGCGGGCGGCTGGACGCTTCGTGGCGGAGACGCTGGCGACGCTGCGCGCCGAGACCAAGGTGGGCACGAACCTGCTCTCGATCGATCGTCGCGCCCACGACATGATCCGCAAGGCCGGCGCCGAGTCCTGCTACATCGACTACCACCCCTCGTTCGGTGCGAGCCCCTTCGGGAAGGTGATCTGCACGTCGGTGAACGACGCCGTGCTGCACGGCCTGCCGCACGACTACACGCTGCGCGACGGCGATCTCGTGTCCCTGGACTTCGCCGTGTCGGTCGACGGCTGGGTCGCCGACTCCGCCGTCTCGTTCGTGGTGGGCACGCCCCGCGATGAGGACCTGCGCCTCATCGACACCAGCGAGCGCGCCCTGGAGGCGGCGATCGCCACCGCCGTGGTCGGCAACCGCATCGGCGACATCTCCGCCTCGATCGCCGCCGTCGCCCACGGCGAGGGCTACTCGATCAACACCGACTTCGGCGGCCACGGCGTCGGCCGCATCATGCACGGCGACCCGCACGTGCCCAACGACGGGCGTCCCGGCCGCGGCTTCCCCCTGCGGGCGGGCCTGGTGATGGCGCTCGAGCCCTGGTTCCTCGCGACCACCGACGAGCTGGTGACGGATCCCGACGGCTGGACGCTGCGCAGCGCCGACGGCTCCCGCGGTTCCCACTCCGAGCACACTGTCGCGATCACCGAGGACGGCCCCATCATCCTCACCGACCGCTCGTTCCTCGGCGTCGACTGACCCGCTGCTCCGAGGGCGGCCACCGGCGTCACGCCGCCACCTGCGCCGCGCGGCGCGCATGTGCCATTCTGTGGGCATGTCCCGACACGACCTGCGGATGCCGGAGCGCCTGTTCCTGGCCAGGCACGGCCAGACCGCGTGGAACCGCGAGCACCGGTTGCAGGGTCAGCTCGACTCCCCGCTGACCGAGGCCGGTATCGGGCACGCGAACGAGATCGCACGACGACTCGAGGGGGCAGGCGTCGGGGTCGTCTGCACGAGTCCGCTGGGACGCGCACGACGGACCGCCGAGATCGTCGCGGCGCACCTGGACGTCGAGGTCGTCGCCGTGGACGAACTCGCCGAGGTGCACCACGGGTCCTTCGCGGGTCGCACGTGGGACGAGCTCGAGGAGGCCACCCCCGGCATCCGCGCGCTGCGATCGGAGAACCGCTATGGCTGGGCGTTCCCCGGCGGTGAGAGCTATGCCTCTGCACGCCCGCGGGCACTCCGCGCCCTGGACGAGTGCTCCTGGGCGGGCGAGGGCACACCGCTGATCGTCGCCCACGAGATGATCGGCCGCCTGCTGCGCGCAGCGATGCGCGGATACGGTCATGCGGAGGCGCTCGCACTGCGCCATCCTCACGGCATCGTCTTCGAGATCACCCGAGGAGCGGAGCGGCTGGTCTGAGGGCATCGCCCGGAGAGCCGTTCCCTAGCGCCGAGCGTGCGGCCCTCATGCGGAAGCGAGTGACGGAACCGCGCTCAGCCCTCGTCGTCGGGCAGAAGGTCGGGACGGCGACGCCGGGTGCGCTCGATCTGCTGCTCGCGGCGCCAGGCCGCGATCGCCCCGTGGTTGCCGCTCAGCAGGATCGGCGGCACCTCGCGGTCGCGCCAGACCGACGGCTTCGTGTACGACGGGTACTCGAGCAGTCCGTCCTCGTGCGATTCCTCGACGAGGCTCTCGGGATTGCCGACGACGCCGGGGATGAGCCGGCCGATCGCCTCGACCATCGCCATCACGGCGACCTCTCCCCCGTTCAGCACGTAGTCGCCGAGGCTGATCAGGCGCACCTCGCCGAGCGCCGCGGCCTCTTCGAACACGCGCTCGTCGATGCCCTCATAGCGGCCGCAGCCGAAGATCAGATGCTCGCGATCCGCGAGCTCGCGGGCCGTGGACTGACGGAACACCTCGCCGGCCGGCGAGGGGAAGATGATCGTGGGGCGCCCTTCGACGCGCTCGGGGACCGAAGCCGTGCGAGCGGGTTCGGCGGCGAGCTGATCGAGGGCGAGGCCCCACGGCTCCGGCTTCATGACCATGCCGGCGCCACCCCCGTAGGGCGTGTCATCGACGGTGCGGTGCCGGTCGCCGGTCCAGTCGCGCAGATCGTGGACGTTCAGATCCAGGATCCCGCTGTCCCGCGCCTTGCCGAGCAGGGAGAGGGTCAGCCCGTCGAAGTACGACGGGAAGATCGAGACGACGTCAATCCGCACCGGGCGCGTCCTGCTCGGGGGCATCCTCCGCCGATTCATCGGCGGGAGCGTCATCCTCGGCGAGCTCCTCGAAGAGGCCGGCGGGCGGCGTGACGATGATCCGCCCCGCGGCGATGTCCACGGTCGGCACGATCGCCGAGACGAACGGGACCATGATCTCGGATCCCGATGCGGGCCGGACGATGAGCAGGTCCTGTGCGGGCAGGTGGTCGACGCGGATCACCCGGCCGACGACGACGTCGTCGCGGACGACGTCGAGTCCGGTGAGCTGGTGGTCGTACCAGGCGTCGTCCTCGGGCTCCTCGGAGTCGTCCTGGTCGATCCACAGGATCGCCTTGACGAGGCCCTCGGCGGCGTCACGGTCATCGACGCCCTCGAAGAACACGACGGAGCTGCCGTTCATCACCCGGTGCTCGCGGACCGTGATGGACTTGCCGTGCCACGGAGAT
This sequence comes from Microbacterium sp. MYb64, assembly GCF_002979495.1. Classification (NCBI taxonomy): domain Bacteria; kingdom Bacillati; phylum Actinomycetota; class Actinomycetes; order Micrococcales; family Microbacteriaceae; genus Microbacterium; species Microbacterium sp. MYb64. The sequence continues at coordinate 209,826 of NZ_PCOW01000005.1, forward strand.
GCTTCAGGCACCTGCAACGTGAACTCGGCGCCGGGCACGAAGCGTCCGGCGGGATCGTCGGTGTAGAGCTCCAGCTTGAGTGCGCCCTTGAGCCCGTGCGCCTTGACGAGGCGCCCCACACGCAGCTGGTTGCGTCCGTTGGGGCGATCGGTGACAGCCACGCTCAGTCGTCCGCGACGTCGACGCGAACGCGACGTCCGTCCGCGAGCGCGGTGATCAGCGTGCGCAGGGCCTTGGCGGTGCGGCCGCCGCGCCCGATCACGCGCCCCCGGTCATCGGGGTGCACGTGCACCTCGAGGACGTCGCCACGAGGCGACGAGGTGGCGGTGATGGTGACATCCTCCGGGTGATCGACGATCCCCGAGACGATGTGCTCGAGCGCGGCAGCCAGCACGACGGATTACTCCGCGTCGGCCGCAGCCTCGGCTGCGTCCTCGGCGGGGGTCTCGACGGGAGCCTCCTCAGCGGGAGTCTCCTTCTTCTCGACCTTGGGCTTGATGACGGACTTCTTGGCCGAGTCGGCCTCGAAGACGGCCTTCTCGCCGGCGACCTTGAGGGTGGACTTCGCGTCCTTGTCGCCCTTGAACTTGCCCCAGTCGCCCGTGATCTTGAGGATGGCGGCGACCTGCTCGGTCGGCTGAGCGCCGACCGACAGCCAGTACTGCGCCCGCTCGGAGTCGACCTCGATGAACGAGGGCTCCTCGGTGGGGTGGTACTTGCCGATCTCCTCGATCACGCGACCGTCGCGCTTGGTGCGCGAGTCGGCGACGACGATGCGGTAGTAGGGCGCACGGATCTTGCCCAGGCGCTTGAGACGAATCTTGACAGCCACGATTCTCCTGAATGGTGTGGAAGGAAGACGAACTGATCACCAGAAGCGTGGGGTGCACACCCGGTGGAAGCTCTGCGGGTGGATCACGGCCGGATAGAGGGTCGAGCGGCGATCCAGCTGTCCATTCTGCCAGATCCCCGCCGCTGAGGCGAAACGGTGGGAATCCGTGTTGCGCCGACCGTTCGAAAGTGCTGTACCGCATGACATATTACTAGTTAGGCTGGGTGCATGTCCGATGTCATCGCCGATCTCGCCCTCATCGATGCGGCGACCCTCTCCGCCCGCGTGAGCATCGCCGAGGCGATCCAGGCCGTCGGCGAGGTGCTCCGCGGAGGCTTCGACCCCGAGCACGATCTCCCGCGGACGATCCTCGATGTCCCCCACGGGCAGCTGCTGCTCATGCCGGCCGCGTTCGACGGCATGGTCGGTCAGAAGCTGGCCTCCGTCGCCCCGGGCAATCCCGCCCAAGGACGAGAGCGCATCCAGGGCGTCTACATCCTGCTGGACGGAGCGACACTTGCGCCGATCGCCGTCCTGGACGGCACGGCACTCACCTCGCTCCGCACCCCGGCCGTGAGCGCCGCGGCCGTCGACGTGCTCGCCGAGCCCGAAGCGGGCGACCTCATCGTGCTCGGCACGGGACCCCAGGCCGTGAGACACGTCCAGGCGCTCTCCACGGTGCGTCCGCTGCGGACGGTGCGGATGGTCGGCCGGGATGCGGGCAGAGCAGCAGCCGCCGCCGCCGCAGCACAGGCGCTCGTGCCGGAGTCGTCCGTCGCGGTCGGCTCCATCGCGGATCTCGCTGCCGCCGATCTCGTCGTGTGCGCGACGACGGCGACCGATCCGCTCTTCTCCCCGGAGGTCGTCCGCGCCGACGCCACCGTCGTCGCGATCGGCTCGCACGAGCCCGCGAAGGCGGAGCTTCCGGCCGCACTGCTCGGCCGCAGCCAGGTCGTCGTGGAGAGCCGACGCGTCGCGGCGGCCGAAGCCGGCGACGTCATCCGCGCCGTGGACGCCGGCGCGCTGCGCCCGGAGGGCCTCGTCACGATGCACGAGCTCTTCACGGGCGCGGTCTCCCCCGCGCGGGACCGACCGAGGATCATCAAGACCTGCGGCATGGGCTGGCAGGATCTGGCCGTCGCGGCACGCGCCGTCGGCCCCGGAGAGGAGCGACCGTGATCACCACCGAGGACTGGCACACCGCCGGTGAGCCGTTCCGCATCGTCGAAGGCGTGCCGACCCACGGCGCCACCGTGGCGGAGCGCCGGGTCGCGGCGATGACGGGCGAGGCCGACGCCGTTCGGCGCTTCCTCTGCCTGGAGCCCCGCGGCCACGACGACATGTACGGAGGCTTCCTCACTCCGCCCGACGACTCCGGCGCCGATCTCGGCGTGCTGTTCTGGCACAAGGACGGCTTCTCCACGGCGTGCGGGCACGGCACGATCGCGCTGGGGGCCTGGGCGGTCCGCACCGGTCGGGTCCCCTCGGATCCGGACGGCGAGACGACCGTGACGATCGACGTGCCGAGCGGTCGCGTGCAGGCCCTGGTGCGGCAGGAGAAGGGCCGGATCACCGAGGTCGTCTTCCGCAACGTCGAGTCGCGGGTCCTCGCGCGCGGCATCTCGCTGACGACCTCGCTCGGACGGGTCGACGTCGATCTGGTCTTCGGCGGCGCCGTGTACGCGACGCTGCCCGCCTCCACGGTCGGGCTGTCCGTGCTCCCGGAGCACACCGCCGACCTCATCCGCATCGGGCGCGAGATCAAGTGGGCGCTCAACGACCATCCGGCCGCGCAGCTCGAGGACGCACGGTTGAGCGGCGTCTACGGCACGATCCTGTTCGACGATCTCGGGCGCACAGAACGCGGCCCCTGGCAGCGCAACGTCACCGTCTTCGCGGACGGCGAGGTGGACCGCAGCCCGTGCGGCTCCGGCACCGCGGCCCGCGTCGCGCTCCTCGCCGCGTCCGGCGCGCTCGGCGATGGCGAGGAGCTTACGCACGACTCGATCATCGGGACGCGCTTCCTCGCGACGGTCGCGGCCCGCACCTCGGACGGCGTGATCCCCGAGGTGCGCGGGCTCGCGCACCGGGTGGGATCGTGCACCTTCGATCTCGACGACGGCGACCCGCTGCCCGAGGGCTTCAGCCTGCGCTGAGGCCGGCGCCGCCGTCGTATCGTGAAGCGTCCCGCTCCCCCCTGCCCAACCGCATC